>NZ_JAKUFR010000040.1:0-46546 GCF_022663555.1 Bacillus cereus group sp. BfR-BA-01381 | reverse complement strand
AGTTGTTCCTCCCTAATTTATAAGACATTCCCCAGTGTCTTGAACAACTTCCATCCCTAATTAAATTGACATAAATTGTCCCCTTCCCTAGACCATCCTATGTGATGGTCTATTTTGTTTTCTAAATAGTGTATTTAGCTTTTTCTGCTTACTTTAGTAAAAGCAATCTATATTTAAATAGATACTTTTGTACAAAATATTCAGAAAATATTGTCAAAATAGGTAGTTTTTCGGTACAATTAATGTAGAAAGTAATTTCACAAAAATAAGGAGGGGGTTTTATTGAAACAAACAAAAGCAATCTTAATTGCATTATTTCTCGGTTTAGTTGTCGGACTCACTTTAAATTTAGCTGCACCATCCATTTTTGAACCATTAAATCAATATGTGTTCAATCCACTTGGTCAATTGTTTATTCGCCTCATTAAAATGCTAGTTGTCCCTGTTGTATTCATTTCTATCGTACTTGGAGCTGCTGGTCTTGGGGACCCGAAGCAACTTGGAAGAATTGGTTTAAAATCAATTTCATTCTTTCTTGTAACTACAGCCGTTGCCATCTCTATTGCAGTTACATTTGCACTGATTATACAACCAGGATCTGGTGGTAATTTTAAAACCGAAGGGCTTAAATATGAAGGTGCAAAAACCGAAACATCTTTCGTCGATACATTGCTAAATATCGTACCAGATAACCCAGCAAAAGCGATGGCTGATGGAAACATGTTACAAATTATTGCCTTTGCCGTATTAATTGGACTTGGTATAGCTATTTTAGGAAAACGTGTCCAAGGTATTCATTCATTACTTGAACAGGGCAACGAATTAATGATGTATCTCGTTAATCTCGTTATGAAATTAGCTCCAATCGGAACATTTGGGTTGCTTGCTTCATCCGTTGGTAAAATGGGTCTTGCAGGCGTCGCTGCGATGTTCAAGTATATGATTGTCGTTATGCTAGTACTTATTATTCACGGTGTCTTCGTATATGGTAGCTTATTAAAAGTATTAGCAAAAGAAAGCATTGTCCGTTTCTTTAAACATTTCGGACCAGTAATGGCGATTGGATTTAGTACATCTAGCTCTAATGCATCGCTTCCATTTGCAATGAAAACCGCACAAGAGAAGCTTGGTGTTCCAAAAGCAATCAGCTCTTTTGTACAACCACTAGGTGCAACAATTAATATGGATGGTACTGCCATTATGCAAGGTGTAGCAACTGTATTTATCGCTCAAGTATACGGCGTTGAACTTACTATTTCCCAATTAGCTGTAGTCGTATTAACTGCTGTACTAGCTAGTATCGGCACTGCTGGTGTACCAGGTGTTGGGCTTGTAATGCTGACGATGGTTTTAAATCAAGTAAATCTACCGGTAGAAGGTATTGCCTTAATTATCGGTATTGACCGCATTCTAGATATGTCAAGAACAGCTGTAAATATTTCTGGTGATGCAATTTGCGCAATGATTGTCGCAAAATCAGAAGAAAAATATAATACAGATCAATCTGCCGCATCTTAAATCAAAAAAGGAGTGAAATGATTCACTCCTTTTTTGATTTACTTCCCTTTTTCGAACGATATTCTTTTCCTTTATTATCGTTACCAGTTTCAAATTCTGCACTAAACTCTTGCTGAAATTGCCCTGATTTCGGCGAGCCTTGATTTCCGCTCCCTTTACTACCATTTCGATTTGTCATATTTCTGCCCCCTTCCTTTATTAGTAGTATGTTACATATTTTCTTTTTTATAATCTTTTACATACGAAAGAAGACCTTCCTCATATAAGGAAAGTCTTCTTTTTTTAATGTAAGCGTTTTCTTACTTATAATGACTTAAATAAGTTTTTTAGAAATAGATATCATTATATTCATTTCTTCTTCTGAAAGCGTAGAAAATCTTTCTTGCAAATATTGTTTTTTTGCATCTTCCATTTTTGCAACTAAATCTTTTCCTTGTTCAGTAATCTCCAAATATACAACTCGGCGATCTGACGTAGAACGTGAACGAGTTACAAAACCTTTATTAATTAATTTTTCTGTAACAGCTGTAATATGACTATTCGACACATTTAACTCATTCGCCACACGTGATACCATTTCTTTATTCGTACGATTCAATATTCTAAGGACGATAAACTCATTCCACGGTATGTAACCACCAAATATTTTTCCAATATCATTACGCAACGTGCGGAACATAGCAAAAACATTTGTCGATAGTTCTTCCATTAATTGCTCTCGATTTTGAGACAACTTTGACAGCCCCTTTTATTTCATTTAGTTAAATAAAAACCTTATTAATAATTTTACATGAAATCTTACTTTTTGTCACCTTATTTTCCCATAATTCGTAGTTTTTTAATAGATATTTCATGATAAAATGAAGTTAAATTTCCAAAAAAAGGAGTTAGGATAGTGGGTGAAGAAGACAAATTTTCGAATTTCAATCTAAAAGATAAAACTTTGATTATTGGTTTTGTTATTCTGTTCCTCATTGTAATTTTTGCATTTATATTTTTTGTATATGTAGGAATCTTTCATATTACTGGTGTAGAGTATAGGTCGCGCACTGCCTTACTTCTATTTTTTTATTAATTACTTTCTTAGACGGTATTATATTTTTCATCTTCAGTTTCTTCAAGGCACTGCTATATCCAATGACACAAAACATGCCAAATTGGCTTTCTATTACTCTTTTCGCAATCATTGAAATTACGCTAGATTGGTTCGTCATTCATACCGCTGACGATTGGATAGAGAGCGTGCAACTATCCAACATAGCTGAATTATGTGTCGTACTATTCTTTTTCCTATTAAGTAAATTATTAAGTGATAAGAAAGAGTAAGAATACAAGCTTTTCTCTATAAAAATTGATACAATGAAAACAAATCATACAAAAGAGGTGTTACTTATGAACTTACAACAATGGGCTGATAAAGGTATGTCCTTTGATACATATGTGAATGAAATGAAAGTAAATCAATACGAGCTACTGCACATTTACAATAACTTTTTAATTCCAAATGAATTACTTCCTGTATTAGAAGAACGTCAAAATGATGGCTGGCGTGTTATCGTATTAACAGCTGATTGGTGTGGCGATGCTCTTTTATGCGTGCCTGTTATGAAACGAATTTCTGAAGTTGCAAATATTGATATGTCATTATTAATTCGCGATGAAAATTTAGAATTAATGGATCAATATTTAACAAATGGAACAGCACGTGCGATTCCAATCTTTATTTTCATTGATAAAGATGGAAACGAACAAGCCGTTTGGGGACCACGTGCTCCAAAAGTACAAGAGTTAGTAACTTCAATGCGCGCTACATTGCCTGAAAAAGAAGACCCAACATTCGAAGAGAAACAAAAAGAAATGTACGCTAATTTCCGTGCCACATTAGCTGATGACACTTCTCTTTGGGAACATGTAATGGAAAGCATGATGGAAAAAGTAGTAAAATAAAAAAACTGCCGAACTCGGCAGTTTTTTTATTACATAATGAAGAAATAGAATACCGCAGCTAAAATGAAACGGTAGTAAGCAAACGGTGTTAGTTTTACACGAGATAATAATTTTAAGAATGAAACAATTGCAAGCATTGCAACAACGAATGCCGTAATAAATCCTGTTGCAAATAACGGTATATCAGCCGCACTTAATATATCCCAGCTTTTAATTAAATCTAAGCCACTTGCAGCTACCATCATTGGTACTGCTAAAATGAATGTATATTCAGCTGCCGCTGTATGTGACACGCGAGCTAATAAACCACCACTTATTGTAGAACCAGAACGAGAAAATCCTGGCCAAAGCGCTAAACATTGGAACATTCCGATTGTAAATGCTTGCTTATATGTGATTTCATCTAATGTTCTTGCTGTACTTGGTTTCGAAAACTTCTCAGCAACAATCATTAAAATACCACCAGCCACTAAGCTAATGACAACTGGGCCTGGCCCAAATAAAACTTCTTTAATCGCACTATGGAACAATACGCCAAGTACGCCGGCAGGAATCATTCCGATAATAATATGTAATAAATTTAACGATGGTCCGTCTGTTACTTTCCCTATACCTACTAAAGACCATAGACGCTTCCAAAATATAACTACAACTGCTAAAATCGATCCCAATTGAATAACAACTTCGAAAACTTTCGCTCTCTCATCGTCAAATCCAAGTAAATGACCTGTTAAAATCATATGCCCTGTTGATGAAACTGGTAAAAACTCTGTTAAACCTTCAACAGCACCCATGATTATTCCAATTAACCAATCAGCCACGAGTAGTGCCTCCTTAATAACTAATAATATGTAATTTTTTCATACCTTACCATAATACCTTATCCCCTTTCAAAGTGCATCCTTTTTTATAGTCAAACCGTAGTTTTAATAAGCTTATTCCTTTTCTATTTTTTGATTAAATTGTATGATAGTAAGAGTTTTCTTTTTTACGTAGAAAGGGGATTTTATGAAAGAAACTAATACATTCTCACAAAAATTAAAACAATTTGTATTACTATTTTTCCCGATTTTCGTTACGCAAATGTCATTATTTGCAATGAGCTTTTTTGATACAACAATGTCAGGACATGCAAGCCCTATTGATTTAGCAGGGGTTGCTATCGGAACGAGTATATGGATTCCAGTTAGTACGGGATTAACAGGTATTTTGATGGCTACAACTCCAATTGTTGCGCAACTCGTTGGATCCAAGAAAAAAGAAGATGTTCCCCAAGTCGTCATACAAGCAGTCTATTTAGCAATTTGCGCTAGCTTCGTCGTTATGCTTATTGGATTTTTCGCTGTTACACCCATTTTAAATGGCATGCGATTAGAAGAACCGGTGGAACGTATTGCAGCACAATTTTTAAGTATTATTGCAATTGGAATTATTCCTTTATTTACTTACACTGTTTTACGTGGATTTATTGATGCATTAGGAAAAACTCGCACAACGATGATTATTACGTTACTATCATTACCTATTAACGTAATATTAAATTATGTATTAATTTTTGGGCATTTCGGTTTTCCAAAACTCGGTGGTGTCGGAGCAGCAATTGCTTCTACAGCAACCTATTGGTGCATTTTAATTATTACCGTTATGATTATTCGTACGAAAGAGCCTTTTGCATCTTTCCATATTTTTAAACAGTTATATCGCCCTTCTCTTTCTAGTTGGAAAGAGTTCTTAAAACTTGGCGTCCCTATCGGATTTGCTATCTTTTTTGAAACGAGTATTTTCGCTGCAGTAACACTTATGATGAGTAATTTTAGTACGACAACAATCGCAGCTCATCAAGCGGCTATGAACTTCGCTTCCTTGCTATATATGACGCCTTTAAGTTTAGCAATGGCAATGACTATCGCTGTTGGATTCGAAGTTGGAGCGAAACGATATAATAACGCAAAACAATATGGGTTTATTGGGATTGGCTTAGCACTTGCATTCGCCCTATTATATTCCATTCTTCTTTACTTCTTTGATGATGAAATTGCTTCTATTTATACGACAGATATACAAGTTCATCATTTAGCAAAAGAATTTCTTATATTTGCGATTTTATTTCAAATTTCAGATGCAATTGCAACTCCTGTACAAGGGGCACTACGTGGTTATAAAGACGTAAACGTTTCCTTAATTATGACATTAATCGCTTATTGGGTAATCGGTCTCCCTCTCGGTTACATATTAGCAACGTATACGGACTGGGCAGCAAAAGGATATTGGATTGGTCTTATTATCGGTCTAGCATTTGGCGCCACCTTCCTTCTTATCCGTCTCTTTCAAGTTCAAAGAAAATATACAATAGAAAACCGCCGCTCACGATAGAGGGCGGTTTTCTTTATGCATATTTTTTCTTTAAACGTATAACATAATGAAAAAGAAAGGTGGGTACATATGGACGAACAAGAAAAAAAGCAATCATTCGATGAAGAATTCGCCCCTGAAATTTCACCTGGATATCGGCAAGATGTACATAAGCCACCTAAATATAAAAACACTTCGTTTTTAATGGGTATTACCATTTTTGCTGCTGTATTACTCGTGCTTATCATTTTCGTTTATTTTTGATGAAAGGCGGTTTATTATATGAAGAAACAAAATTCCAATCGTTCAAAAAGAATTGTGAAAACAGAAAAAGGGTATGCAGGTGATTCGGTTCTTACTCAGAAACAAGTCGAGCAAGGAAATTTATATATTGCTCAAAAAGAAATTGGTCAACAAAATGAAAACCTTTAAAATCCCTCAAAGAACTGGGGGATTTTTTATTCCGCTATTTATAGCATATTTATGGCACCGATTCATGTTTCACTTTATTGTACGTACTGTTTTTGTTCTAACACCTTAAATATATGATTAACCTTTACAATTTTCATTTCATAATTCAATTTCATTTCGCTTCTCTTACCATTTTCAGTACCCGCCACGTACGCTACAGTTTTATAGAGAAAACTTTCATCCGTTACTTCACGTATCTCTCCGTTTATAAATTTATACTCTAAATCCTGAAAACGATTTGGATAATAGTTTTTCATTAATTGTTCATACCCACTATTTAAAAATATTTCTTCACCTTTTCGTTTTACATGTTCTTTATTATGAAATCCAAACACTGATAGTTGCTCTGTCACAAAATGTTCTCCTACCTTTTTCATTTCATTATGAGTTAAAACTTCTATACTTTTGTTTTTTAATTCCTTATTTAATCCGTACTGATCAATCGGTTTATAGCTCGCAAAAACCTCTTCTTTATATGACCAAAACAATCCAAAAGCGATACATAGAGAAGTGATTAATAGTCTTTTCTTCATAACACTCCCGCCCCTCTTCATAATGATAACTATATTTTAACATATAGAAAGAAAATTCTGATATCATGAAGTAGAATAACTTAACTTAGAAACGAGGAACAATTATGGACTCTTACAAACAATATATTAAAGAAGCTCTACCTAATCTTTCTATACATTCCTACAAACAAAATGAGGAAGGATGGGATAATGTAGCGATTATAGTAAATGATGAGCTACTGTTTCGTTTCCCGCGAAAACAGGAATATGCAATGCGAATTCCATTAGAAAAAGAACTATGCACACTTCTCTCTTGTTCACTACATGAAATTGAAGTTCCAAAATATCACCTATTCTATGAAAAGAATACTGATGCTATTCCGCTTTGTAGCTACTATACTCTCATTCATGGTGAACCTTTAAAAACAGAAATAGTTACTACACTAGAAAAACAAGAACGAAAAGCACTTATTACACAATTAGCAACTTTCCTTGTTGCTCTACATAGTATTCCTTTAAAAAGTGTTACAGCGTTAGGATTCCCTATTGAAAAAACACTTACCTACTGGAAAGAGCTACAAGCTAAGTTAAATCAATATGTTACCAACAACCTTACTTCGTTCCAAAAATTGTCTTTAAATCGTTTATTCAAAAATTTCTTTACATGTATCGATACATCTGCTTTTCAAAATACAATTATTCACGCCGACTTTACACATCATCACATTTTATTTGATAAACAAAATAAAACCATTTCAGGGATTATCGATTTTGGTGATGCTCAAATTGGAGATCCTGCCTTTGATTTTGCTGGGCTATATTATGATTTCGGACATGAATTTACTACATCAGTATATGAACAATACAGTACACTTACTTCACACCATGATCCATTACTCATTCACCGTATCACAAATTTTTATCAATACAGTCCTTTACTACATAATATGATTTATAACTTTGAAACAAAGAATGAACTTGAGTTTTTAGCTGGTATAGAACAACTGAAAACAATACTACAGGGATGAGATTACATTCTCTCCCTATATTCTCTCTCCTCATATAACATTAACTTTTTATCCATTTCAACAATGACTTTATACAGTTGAAATGCCTGTAAAATTTGCAGTTGAATTCCAAAAGGGGCATTCTGTTCTTTTAACCATTGAAATACTTGCGTTTCATCTTTCATTGATTATTCCTCCCTTTATTAAAATCTGCTACAAATATACGGTACATGATGAAAAGCTTTTCATGTCAATAACAAAAAAGAATGCAACATTGCATTCTTTAATGTACGATATTTTTCTTCTGTTTCGCTTCTTTCTTTACTTCTTCCCCTTGGCATTCACTACGAAATGCACAACTTATACACTCAGAACGAAAATGACGCTCTGTATAATGCTCAGGTTGCTGTAACATTTCTTTCATTCTAGATAAATGAGCCATTCCAGTTATAATATCTTCCGGTTTCGGAATGTAGTCATACTTAGTTCCTTCTATTAAATTAATAACTTCAATTTTCCCTGGAAGAATGCCGAAAGCTTTATAACTGAATACTGTCATTAACTTTTGACAAAGAGCAAGCATTTCCTCATCCGCATCGACAACATACTTTTTAATTACAAACGACTCAGTACTCCACTCACCAACTTCTAATATCAATGACATGTGGACACCTAACTCTTCCATATATGTTTGAAATTTTTCATATAAAAATAACGGCGGTGTCTGACTATCATCTCTTTCAACAAACTGTAATAAGTGATCCGTTAGCTTCGCTAACACAATGTAATACTCCATCTTCGAAGCAAACATATTAACCCTTACTTTTTTCCAATACTTTTCTATTAATATTAAAAGTACAATTTTCGTTTGTTGGCCTGCCGGTAGTGTGTAATATTCGTTAATAATTCGATTCACAATCATTTGTGCGATTTGTTGCCATTCAAACGAAGAAGGTTCTCTTCTTTTTATATGACGAAAATAAAATTTATGTGGACAACGCATAAAATCATACAAATGATAATCTGTCATCGTTTTAATTGCGATTTTCTCATGCACTTGCTCTTCATCTCCCTTCTGCCATTAAGAAAGGTGTTTTACAAATTCAGCTCCAAACTGTAAACATTTCTCTACATCTTCATCTTCTGGCGTTAATTCTACTTTTAATCCTTCTAACACAACTTCTGCCCCGCGTTCTTTTAGCTTTTCTATTAAAATGTCAACTGCCACGCCATATTTTGGATAAGCCGAATCACATGATCCGAATACTGCCGCTTTTTTCCCAGTTAAATCAATAGAATCCATTGCGTCATAAAAATCTAAGAAATCATCAGGAAGGTCACCATCTCCCCAAGTGTATGCACCTAAAATAATTCCATCATACTGTTCTAATATAGAAGCTTCTGGTGAATCCATAATATCAATCACTTCAATTTCATTTTCAGTTTCACGAATCACGCCGGCAATATGATCAGCCATTTCCTCTGTATTTCCACTCATACTTGCAAAAATCATTACTAACTTACTCAACTGAACCTCTCCCTTTACTTTGTATCTCTTTTTCTGTTTGAATGCTCTTCTTCTCATCTACATATTCAGAACGAATTACATTTCGTTGCCATTCCATATGCTGATCAACTTCTTTATTTTTATCTTTTAATCCCCTCCGTAGAAGGTGAAATTTTTTTCTCATTAACATGTCGCATCCATCCTATTGATAATAATTATCAATTTCAACTACTTTTAGATTAATTGACATTGATTATCACTGTCAATAACTTTTTTTAAAAAAATGATTAAAATGTACAAGCTTGTCCGTTAGCTATTCATATACTATAAATGAGCATAGTTCTTTCTCAGCCCTCTCTGACGGAAAGAAATAAAAGCAACTGCGATAGAGCGCAGTTGCCTTTTTTTATCCCACTTTAATGGGCAGTAAAACCCCCACTGATTAAAGTTTCACTTTATACTTTTCTATGATTTCAATAATCTCATTGTTGTCTCTAAAAATAATTCCACTCCATAAATGAGAGCTGATTCATCTACATCAAATTTTGGATGATGATGCGGGTAGCAAGTATCTATCTTTTTATTACCAGTCCCTAATTTAATAAAACAACCAGGTGCTTTTCTTAAATATGCCGAAAAATCTTCTCCTCCCATAGAAGGTTCAAGCTTCACAACACGCTCATTTCCAAACAAATGTAGTGCACTTTCTTCTACTACTTTCGTAATATATTCATCATTAATAACCGGATCATATCCATATCGATACGAATATGTATACGACCCTCCATGTGCTTCTGTAATTCCTTTCACGATTTTCTCAATTTTCTCTTCGGCTTCTATCCTTAATGCTTGATTAAATGAACGAACAGTTCCCATTAAAGTTGCTGCACTAGGAATAATATTATCAGCCATCCCCCCATGAAACTGCGTAACCGAAACGACTCTTTGCATAAAAGCACTCGTATTTCTTGATACGATATGTTGTAAATTTGTAATAATCTGTGCTCCGATAGCAATAGGATCTATCGTTTCTTCTGGCCTCGCCGCGTGCCCTCCTTTCCCTTGAATTTCAACTGTAAATACGTCTGGCGCAGCCATCATCGGCCCATACGCAATGCCTATCTTCCCGCTCTCAAGTCCTGACATAACATGTAAACCTATTACATAATCAACACCATCCATTACGCCTGCTTCAACCATTTCTTGTCCCCCGCCGGGATACACCTCTTCTGCATGCTGAAAGAATAGACGGATCTCACCTGCAAAATTTTCCTTTATATTTGCTAGCACTTTTGCTGTACCCAACAAAATAGCCGCGTGAGCATCATGCCCACATGCATGCATTACACCTTTATTCACAGACGTATAAGATTTACTTGTCTCCTCTTGAATTGGCAACGCATCTATATCAGCTCGAATCGCAATCACTTTCCCTTGTTCCGTTCCTCTTTTAATTGCAAGTACACTATACTTCGTCGGTCTCGTTACTTCAAAAGAAGAAAATGAGCATACTGTATCATATATAAATTGCGAAGTTTCTTTTTCATGAAACGATAATTCTGGATACTTATGGAAATGCCTTCTCCATTTCACGATGTTTTCTTCCGAAATTAGATTCTTCCACACTCTATCCATGATAATTTCCTCCTTTTTAAAAGGGCTAGAAATGTAAAAGTTTACTTCGTCTCGAATGACTCATAAGCACAAATACTATATTTTACGTATTCTTCTAGTCCACTTTTATGTATTCACACAATCCACTTCCTATTTACATATCAAATCCATTACAAATTGATGCTGAATGTAATATAATTGCTAAGTTAGGGATTTTCTTTTTTAGTATTTAGTGCTAATATCAGAAAAGAGCCTTTTGACTTATTTTTACCTAAAATGTGGAATTTTGTTTTTTTCACAATAATGTAGGACATGATACCTACAAAGAGCTATTATTTCATTAAGAGAGGGAAAGACATGGAAAGATTAAAAGAGATATGGTCTCGACCACTCACACAATGGGTTGCAAAGACGGTTTATTACCTTGCAATTTTATTTGCATTACTTTGGTTGTATGGATTCCATGATACAAACACAAGTACATTTATTTACAATGAATTCTAGGGTGGGAACGTTATGAAGTTATTAGAACAAATTGAAAAGTGGGCTATTGAAACGCCTGATCAAACTGCTTTTGTTTGGCGAGATGCGAAAATTACGTACAAACAATTAAAGGAAGATTCTGATGCGTTAGCACATTGGATTTCTTCTGAGTATCCAGATGATCGTTCACCAATTATGGTGTATGGCCATATGCAACCTGAAATGATTATTAACTTTTTAGGATGTGTAAAAGCTGGACATGCTTATATTCCTGTAGATTTATCTATCCCAGCTGATCGTGTACAACGTATCGCTGAAAATTCTGGTGCGAAACTACTTTTATCAGGAACTGAAGTAACTGTAGCTGATTTACCAGTTCGCATTGTAAGTGAGGACAACTTAAAAGATATTTTCTTTACTCATAAAGGGAAAACTCCAAATCCTGAACATGCGGTAAAAGGTGATGAAAACTTCTACATTATTTACACATCAGGAAGCACAGGTAATCCGAAAGGGGTTCAGATTACTTATAACTGCCTTGTAAGTTTTACAAAATGGGCTGTAGAAGATTTCAACTTACAAACGGGGCAAGTATTCTTAAACCAAGCACCTTTCTCATTCGATTTATCTGTCATGGATATTTACCCATCATTAGTAACAGGTGGTACACTTTGGGCAATCGATAAAGATATGATTGCACGTCCAAAAGACTTGTTTGCTTCTTTAGAGCAATCGGATATACAAGTATGGACTTCCACACCATCTTTCGCAGAGATGTGTTTAATGGAAGCATCTTTCTCTGAGAGTATGCTACCGAACATGAAAACATTCTTATTCTGCGGTGAAGTGTTACCAAATGAAGTAGCTAGAAAATTAATTGAGCGTTTCCCAAAAGCAACAATTATGAATACGTACGGTCCAACTGAAGCTACTGTCGCTGTAACAGGTATTCACATTACAGAAGAAGTACTTGATCAATACAAATCACTTCCAGTTGGCTACTGTAAATCAGACTGCCGCCTTCTTATTATGAAAGAAGATGGAACGATTGCACCTGATGGTGAAAAAGGTGAAATCGTAATTGTCGGTCCAAGCGTAAGCGTTGGATATTTAGGAAGCCCTGAATTAACAGAAAAAGCATTTACTATGATTGACGGTGAGCGCGCCTATAAAACAGGCGATGCTGGCTATGTTGAAAATGGTCTTCTATTCTATAATGGTCGTCTTGATTTCCAAATTAAGCTGCATGGTTATCGAATGGAATTAGAAGAAATTGAGCATCACCTTCGTGCGTGTTCTTACGTAGAAGGAGCAGTTATCGTTCCAATTAAAAAAGGTGAGAAATACGATTATTTATTAGCGGTTGTTGTTCCTGGAGAACATTCATTTGAAAAAGAATTCAAATTAACATCTGCAATCAAAAAAGAACTCAATGAGCGATTACCAAACTACATGATTCCACGTAAATTCATGTATCAATCTTCTATTCCAATGACACCAAATGGAAAGGTAGATCGCAAAAAATTATTGAGTGAGGTTACAGCATGACCGCATATGGATCATTTTATTTTTTCGCTATAGTGGGCATTTTATTAATACCTACTATCATAGCTGGATTAAAAGGTAAAATGTTGCGTAAATATAATGCCGTTTTAACATTAATCATGATTGCTATTATCTTCTCGGATAAACCGAAGCAAGCGATTATGTTAGCCGCATTTATTATTTGGCAATATGCCCTGATTAAAGGCTATTTACTTTTAAGAAAACAAAACAATAGTACATTCATGTTTTGTATAGCTGTTATTTTATCGATTTTGCCACTTATTTTGGCGAAAATCGCACCATTTGTACCTGAATTGCATTTTATTGTTTTCGCAGGTATGTCTTATGTAACATTTAGAGCTGTACAAATGGTCTTTGAAGTTCGTGATAATTTAATTAAAGAACTTTCCTTCTTTAATTTCTGGGAATTCGTTTTATTCTTCCCTGCGATTTCAAGTGGACCTATCGATCGTTATCGTAGATTCCAAAAAGATATCCAAAAGCCACCTAGTGCTGAGGAATATCAAAATTTACTATATACAGGGCTTAATCGTATTTTCCAAGGTTTTCTGTATAAGTTTATAATCGCGCACTTGATAACAACATACCTTGTAAAGGCAGTATTCGCCAATCAAGATACACTTTTATCTAATGTGATTTTTATGTACGCTACTAGCATGCAGTTATTCTTTGACTTTGCAGGTTATAGTGCGTTCGTAATTGGTATCAGTTATATGATGGGAATTAAAACTCCTGAAAACTTTAATAAGCCATTCCTTAGTCGTAATATTAAAGACTTCTGGAACCGCTGGCACATGAGTTTATCATTCTGGTTCCGTGATTTTATTTACATGCGTTTCGTCTTTTTTGCAACGAAGAAAAAGTTAATTAAGAACCGTTACACTATTTCGTATATCGGGGCATTTTTAAACTTCTTCATTATGGGAATTTGGCACATCCAAGGAAGCGCTGTTGCGCAGTATGTTATTTATGGTCTATATCATGCCGCACTGTTTATTTTATTCGATATTTTTGAACGAAAAAACAAGAAGCATAAGTTTTGGCCAAACAATAAATTTACACACGTCCTTGCGATTGTAATTACGTTCCACGTTGTATGTTTCGGTTTCCTCATTTTCTCTGGACACCTTAACAGATACTTTTAATGCACCCTTCTTATACCATTAAGAAGTTGCACATATAATATATTTCGGATATAAAGGAGATTTTAAAAATGGCAGAATTCAAAGAGCAAGTATTAGATATTTTAGAAGAAGTATGTGAAAACGATATTGTGAAAGAAAACTTAGATGTTCAATTATTTGAAGAAGGTATCCTTGATTCTTTCGCTGTAGTATCTTTATTAGTTGAATTCCAAGAGCGTTTAGATATTGAAGTTTCTATTTCTGATTTTGACCGTGACGAGTGGGCTACACCAAACATGGTTATTAAGAAGTTGGAAGAAATCCGATGAACAAAGCAAAATTTGGTCCGATGCTTTTAGCATTGGCCCTTTTTGCTGTATTCTTACTTATTCCAACGCGCTTCCTACTTCCACTTTTAAGTGATGAAAAAGTAGAACAAGCTGCCACTTCTTTAAAAGAAGAAAAGATTCAAAGTATGATTTTACAGCAAAAGATGTTAGCAGACCCGAAATACCTTCCGATGTATGGTTCATCGGAATTCGCACGTATGGATGCTTACCATCCATCAAATTATTTCAAAGTAAAGCCTGAAGGATTCACACCATTCCTACTTGGACGTGGCGGAACACAAGACCTTGTACATGTATTAAACTTTGCATCTACGATGGATCAATTGAAGGATAAGAAAATGGTATTCGTTCTTTCTCCGCAATGGTTTGTGCCACAAGGTATTGATGAAACACACTTTGCACCTAACTTTTCAAAGCAACAAGGTTACCACTTCATTTTCAACGATGATGTAAAACCTGAAATGAAAAAGCAAATTGCAAAGCGTTTATTAAACTTTGAGATCGTTAAGAAAGAAACTTTACTTAAAATTTCGCTTGAAGGTATCGTTTACGATGATACAAAGCATAAAATAAAAGCACTTGCTGCTAAACCTTTCGCTTATATTTATCGTAACATTTTAGATCGTAAAGATTTATTTACAGCAATGTTTGATATTAAACCACATAAAGAAAAACTTGACCCGTCATTAAAACAAATGAGCTGGGAAGAGGCTCGTAAACATGCAGATCAAACAGGTGCAGCAGAATCTGGATCTAACAATTACGGTATTGAAGATGGTTACTTCAACAGCAAAATCAAGAAGAAATTAAAGCAACGTGAAGGTTACTTAAAAAATGATGCTTATGATCAATCGCCAGAATATGAAGATTTACAAATTGTACTTGATTTATTAAAACAATCTGGTGCAAAACCACTCTTCATTTCTGTTCCTGTAAAAGGTCCTTGGTACGATTACGCTGGCTTCCCGAAAGAACGCCGAGAATTGTACTATAAGAAAGTTCATGAGCAAATTGAGAAAGCTGGCTATCCAATTGCCGACTTCTCAAATCATGAGTATGATAAATACTTCTTAAAAGATCACATGCACTTAGGTTGGAAAGGCTGGGTTTATATCGATGAAGCCATCCAACAATTTTATAAAGCAAACTAAAGAAAAGACCGCTTGAATTATTCAAGTGGTCTTTTTCTATATACATTTTGCAATTGTTCGATTACGTTATCTGCTTCTTTCATCACTCTCTCCACTACATGCTGAGCTGATTCTATTCGTGCTAATGATGACGCTTGTCCTGCCCAAAGTGACATATATTCTCCATTATTTTGCTTTGCTGCTTGTTGGCGTATTTTAGAGGTTAATACATTTTGCACCGGATACATCGGAAGGTCTTCTTCTTTTCCTTCGTGCTTCTCTATAAATTCATTACGAATACCTCGTGCATATTTCCCGGAAAACGCACGAGTCACAGTTGTACTCGTATCTGTACTACGTAAAACCGCTTTTTTATACACGTCATGCGTAATACTCTCTTCACTCGTTAAAAAGGCTGATCCCATTTGAACAGCTTCTGCTCCCAGTGTAAATGCCGCAACAAGCCCTTGCCCGTTCATTACACCACCTGCTGCAACAATCGGGATATGCGGAACTGCTGCTACTAACTGCGGAATTAATGCGAACGTCCCAATCATAGCGTCCTGTTCTTTCCCGATAAACGTTCCTCTATGGCCCCCTGCCTCACTACCTTGACCGACAATAATATCTACTCCTAATTCAGCAAGTACTTTCGCCTCTGCCACATGAGTAGCTGTTCCGATAACTTTTATTCCTCTTCTTTTCAAGTCATTTATTTCTTCTTTTTCTAACGTTTGAAATGCAAAGCTAACGACTGGTACGTTTTCTTCTACTAACACTTGTAATTGTTCTTTATAACTTTTTGGAAGCTTTAACTGTTCTTCTTCCTCTATACCCAATCCTCTATTCACTCCGCTAAGTAATCCCTTGGCCAAGTTTATCTTCTCTTCTTCTATTTGTATCTCTTTCGTTAATAGTAAATTAACACCGAAAGGCTTATCTGTTCGTTCCCGTATTTTATAAATCGCTTCACGAATTTGTTCTGGGCTCATATAGCCTGCTCCAAGCGTTCCTAATCCTCCGCTATTACTCACAGTTGCAACGAGTTCTGGCGTTGTAATCGCACCCGCCATACCGGCTTGAATGATGGGATACTTAATTTGTAATGTATCTATAACTCGACTTGTAAACATCATTTCTCCTCCTATTCCCTTTATATCTTCTTTATTTGACAAACTTTCCCCTTCTTTTACAAGGGTTGAACTTCCTATGAAGCGAATATATTGAAAGTGAAGGAGGCTGAAAAAAATGATATATCCAAATGCATTACAACAAGGTGATACAGTAATGATTATTGCACCATCCGGCCCACCAACAATTGAAAATGTATTAAAAGGTGTAACTGTACTACAAGAAATGGGGTTGTCTGTAGTAATCGGGAAAAGTGTTTATGAGAAATATGGATATTTAGCTGGAAGCGATCAAGTTCGGCTCGATGATATACATGAAGCATTTTCAAACCATGAAGTAAAAGCCGTTTTCTGTGCACGAGGTGGTTACGGAAGTGCTCGTCTCCTCCCCCACATTCAATATGAAATCATTCGGCAAAACCCTAAAATCTTTTGGGGATATAGCGATATTACAGCTTTACATACTGCTTTTTCACGTTATGCAAAGCTTGTGACATTTCATGGCCCAATGATTGAAGAATTAGGGAAAGGTGTAGATTCTCTTTCTTTATCTTCTTTCAATCAACTCTTTCATCCGTATTCAACCATTTTATCTGCATCAGAATGTATCGTACCTAGCCCTTCCCGTACAATTACAGGTCAGTTAGTTGGAGGCAATTTAGCGGTGTTAACGAGTATCATTGGCTCCTCCTACGAGATAAATACAGCCAATAAACTTTTATTGCTTGAAGACATTGGGGAAGAACCATATCGCATTGACCGTATGTTAAATCAGCTACTTTTATCTGGAAAGTTTAATAAATGTAGTGGCGTTATTTTTACAAGTTGTCATGACTGCACTCCTTCTAAACCATCTCAATCATTGCAAACAATACTATATGAATATTTCACTCCATATGCTATACCTGTCCTATTCGGTTTACCGATTGGACATATAAGCCCAAACATTGGGATTCCTCTTGGAGCTACAGCGACAATAAGTACACATAATAAAACACTCTCTATTTCTTCTGGCGTAGCGACCCCGTGTTCAAATTAAAAAGGAAAAGCGATTATGCTTTTCCTTTTATCCCGCTTTAATGAGCAGTAAGACCCCCACCTCAAAATGCAGCGAAAGCAAAGAAGTTAGGTGGGGGTCGGGCTGCCCATAAAAGCCCGATTGGTTCAACTAATAATCAGTGGGGGATGAAGAAACCCCCCACTGATTAAATTTTCACTTTATTTATAATAGTTAAAAATTCGTCCAGATGCGATATCTGCAATTTCTTCTGGAATAAATGTTTTACTTATATCAGTACCGACATTTAATACTGCTGTAGCATCTTTCTCAATGCTACTAAATAATTCTTTCCCACGTATCGTAATAAGGGGTGTTCCTTCTGGCAACACGTCTTTTACAAATTCCATTTGTGTAAAGAACGGAACGATCCATCTACCCTCTCCTTGGAAATGACGCAAGCGAAGTATTCCTTCTGTTGCCCCTTCCTCTGCTTCTAGTGAGCCAGCAACATAAAACTCAGTAGATAAGAGCAATTCATAAAATTCCTTTTGCTTTTGTTTATCATCCCCTGCTACAACAAGTACTTCTTCTATTCTCTTTACCGGAATTTGCTCCATATGATGCCACCCCTATTTTCAAAATGATTGCACTTAAATTATACGAAATATTCTTATTTTTTTCTACATAATTCGTAATTATTTTCTTAAAATAATTTTAATACTTCTTTTGTCTTTATAATTGTAGCAAACTCTTCATGTAAATTTACAAGTGTCATATTATGAATATCTTCTGCACTATACTCTTTACCATCTAGACCTTTACGGTTAAAAGTAGCCGTCGCATCACTCACTAAATATGTTTTAAATCCTAAATTCCCTGCCATTCGTGTCGTAGTCTCCACACAATGATTTGTCGTTAATCCTACAATCACTACTGCATTACATTTGTTCTCTCTTAATTGCTCTTCTAAATTTGTCCCAATGAATGCGCTATTAACAGATTTCTGAATAACCACTTCACCTGGTAGTGGTTGCACCTCTTCTTTAAAGTTGACTGTTTCCGCTCTCTCATAAAACATCGACTGCGCATTTTCTTTATTTACATGTTGAATATGAAAAACCGGTCGCTTCCTTTTTCTCCATTGTTCTAATAACATTCTCATGTTTTCTTCAGCAAAAAGATTATTTCTCTCACCCCAGTATGGTAATTGAAATGCTTTTTGTACATCAATTATGATAAGTGCTATTTGATTCATCATCATTTTCTCCTTTGTTTGGCTGTAATTGAAATAGAAAACCAAGTTGTTGCGATGCAGTAATAAAACAAATATAAGCGCAAAGCTCTACAATTTCTTTTTCCGTCCAATATTGTTTCAATACATGAAACATATTATCATCTATCGCCTTTTTGCCATGAATAAATGTATGCGCAAAAGTTACTGCTACACCAATTTCTTCTACCTTTTGCATATCATCAGGCCTTCCCTTTGCCATACAGTACGGGCATTCATTCCCATACGCTAATGTTCTTCTCACTTGTTCCTTTAACTCTGCTGAAAGAGTTCCTTTATTGTACAGTGTATTTTCTAATGTACTCCACGAATATAATATTTCCGGATTATGACCTAATAACTTTTGAAACTTTGTATCTCCTACATTTGATAATGAAATTCTCTCCATTATTTTCCCTCCTATTCCCTTCAGTTTTATTGTAAAATAAATAAAGTTCTCTTTACATTTCATATGAATCTTAATTTATATTTTTCCTTTACAAAAATTATCATTTTACTGGAGGTATATTTACAAATGCAACTAGACCGTGTTGATCGAAAAATTTTAAATGAATTATATAATGATAGTCGCCTTTCCATGCGTGAATTGGCGAAACGAGTAAACTTATCTGCTCCGTCTACTGCAGAGCGTGTTCGTAAACTCGAAAGTGAAGGCGTAATCAAAAAATACACAATCGATATCGATTATAAAAAAGCAGGACTTGTTTTAGACTGTATTTTAGAAATCACTTTAAAAAACGGGGATACAACACGTATGCAACAGTTTATTCAGTCCTATCCATCTGCAAGTTTTTGTTACCGCGTAACAGGAAGCTTATGCTACATTGTAAAAATTTCTGTTCCTTCACTCGTTGAACTTGAAGAATTTATTAATGATGTTTCTTCATATGCAACGACCGTTTCTCATATCGTATTATCAGAAATATCTCTTACCCCTGATATTGAACATATCTTCCCAGAAGATTAATTAATTTTTATTCATAAAATATATAAAAACCTCTTACAATAAGAATAAAAATAATATATTATGTATTAAAATACATAAAGTTCGAGAAAGGGGCTTTACATTGAAAATCTGGTTTTATGAAAAAACGGCACACTTAGATGACTTGCTTGGCATTTGGGATAATGTTCCGACTATCCCTCGAATTGGTGAAAAAGTTGAGATTTTAAAAGCAGTTCGTACTGTTACAGATATTAAATATGTAAAGAACGGCAATAATTTTCGTGTGGAAATTATTACAAAGTAAAAAGTAGCTCACAAAGAGCTACTTTTTACTTATCTATTATGTGCTTTCTTTATAACGATTTTATCGTCTTCTACAGATACTGTTACATAATCATTTTCTTCTAATCGGAGCTTATTTACAGCCTCATCTGGTAGCTCTACAGCCATCAATCTATCTGTTACAATCACTTGACTATACATTTCATTTCCTTCTGATGCACTCACTACTTTTTCCTCATTTATGAAGCGCACTGGTGGCACACCCACTTCTTTTACCATACGCCATTGTTTCCAAACGTAAGGAATTAACCAAAGTAATCCAACAACTGTAAGACCGATACCGATCCATAAATTACTTTGCGCTTGTAATTCAGGAATTGAAATGGCGCTGCTCTCTTCTCCGCCGACAAATTGCATACTTGTTGCAATGAAATTATTTAGAGCGTGTACAGCAATATTCGTCCATATATTTTTCGTCTTTATGTATAAAAGACACATTACAACACCAAACATGAACGCACCAATAACATCAAAATGTCCTAAGCCAAAAATAATGGAAGATATAATGACAGCTTTTTTAATTCCCCATTTATAAGCCATTCGCTGTAAAAAGAAGCCTCTAAAAATAACCTCTTCCATAATTGGTGCTAATACACATGCTGAAATGAAAGTAAATATCGTCATATATATGTTACTCGTATTAATAACAGTTCCGTCTTCTAACATAGTAACTAAGAAACTCGGTAACGTATGTGCTAATATATAAAATTGAATATGAGATATACCAACGGAAAAAATCATTCCCATTATCGTTGCTAACACAATTAATCCCCACGGTAAACGTCCTGGCTTATCAAAAAAACTGTTAAATATAACATTATTTTTATTGGTTTTTACGTATAACCAAAATAACGGAAATACAAAAAACACAGTTATTTGTGAAATAACCTCCGTCGTATTCTCAGAAACATTTGATAGACCTAATGGGATCATCGTAAGGAACAGCCCTATAATCATCCATCCAAAAAAACTGCGTAGTCTTATGCGTGAAAATGCATCGTGCATATAGAACACCTCCAAAGATAGTAAAAGTAAATGGTGTGGTAACTAAATTATAATATGAATATAGTTGAAATTTTTCCTATTTTTCTCAAATACTTTTGAACAACATATATAGTAATCATTCTTTTCTTTCAGTTGAAAAATACAAGAAAGTTATGTAATAAAAATCCCCGTTTTTACAAGCGGGGATTTCTTTTATTATAATACGTCACGTTTTTGGAATAATGCACTTGATGCTACAAGTAATACAACAAAGTATGCAGCTACAAGTAATAATGAAGTTGTAAATGTAAACTCTGTAAATGTTGGTTCTGTTCCGCCACTTACTAGCTTATTGCTATCGTACACACTTAAATTTAAATGGAAAAACACTACAAACTTCGCTACACCTTTTGCAAACATCATCAGTACCATATTAATTGGTCCTTGTAAAAAGAAGAGGAACATCGTAATAATTAATGGTAAGACAGACTTTCTAAATACGTTTGCTAAGAAAAATGCAAGAGTCGCAAAGAAGAACGGTGAAAGTACTTGATATAAGGTAGATTTCATTACAATTCCTATCGTTAATTCTGTTTTACTACCATCCATTGCAATTCCGCCAATAATCATTGAAATAATCGTGTTAGCAAATATGATAAATACTATAGTAAGTAACACTGTAATATATTTAGAGAATAAAACTGTCATTCGTTTTCTTGGACGGATTAATAACTGCTTAATTGTACCTTTTTGGAACTCATCCGTAATTATACGAGAAGCAATCGTAATGCCAAAAATTGTTGCAAACAAAGTAATTAAACCAATCTCTGAACTTGCAAAATCTAAATATGATCCTTTAAATTCAGTTCCGTCTCCCCATTTCAGCATCGCTAAAACTCCCAAAATCTCCAATACTGCAATAACACCAATTAAAATATACATACCTTTTTTCGCATGCAACTTTAAAAATTCATTTTGAATTAATTTAAACATTACGCTTTCACTCCCCCTGTAATCGCTAAGAACTCATCCTCTAACGTTTTATTTTGAACGGTAACTCCGTATACAAGCACATCTTCATTCACAAGTTTCTTTACAAGTTGTGGAATTTCTTCTTTCGTTACAGATACTACAATGACATTTCCTTGCGCCTTACCTGTAATAATTTCATTTGCTTTCTGAACTTGATCTACTTCAAACGCTACAACTACTGTCTCATCATGTTTTGCTTGTTCATGTAAGTTGTATTCTTGTACAAACTCACCTTGCTTAATAATAACGACGCGATCACACATAAGTTCAATTTCACTTAATAAGTGACTTGATACGATTACAGCAATATTCTCTTCTTTCGCTAAACGTTGTAAATAATCACGAATTTGGCGAATACCAGCTGGATCTAATCCATTTGTCGGCTCATCTAAAATTAAAATTTTCGGCTGATGAAGTAATGCCTGTGCAATTCCTAAACGTTGTTTCATACCAAGTGAATATGTTTTCACTTTTTTATGAATTGCATGCTCTAATTCAACCAGTTTTACAATTTCAGCAATGCGCTCTTTACTAATCGGTGTAATTGCCATGTTCGCAAAATGCTTCAAGTTTTGCATCCCTGTCATATAATCATATAGTTCAGGATTTTCTACAATCGCTCCAATTTGCTCTAGCGCCTTTTCACGCTCCGTACGAATACTATGACCACAAATTGTAATATCGCCCTCTGTCATTGAAATAAGACCTGTCATCATACGAATCGTTGTTGTCTTACCGCTACCGTTCGGTCCAAGGAACCCGTATACTTCCCCTTCACGAACTTCAAATGATAAACCACGAATAATTTCCGTTCCACCAATCCTTTTTCGAACATTCTCTAACTTTACTACTACGTTTCCCAATGCTGATTCCTCCTTTAGACTTCTAGTTTTTTATCGATAATGCGACCTGTTATATAAACAAGTAAAACAAATATACCGATTGAAAAAGCAATACTATATAAATTCATAAGACTTTCCGGATATAGTATAAAATTTATATCTATTGAGTCATCTATATAAATTAATTTTTTAATAAAAATAGATGTAGGTGCAAGTCCGCCTAGCATTTCATATATCATGTTGATTACTTTCGTTATTAGTAAAAATAAGAAGAAAATAATTACATACTCCATTTTTTTCTTTTTCAAAGAAAATACTTTCACACCAGCTACTGTAAAAAGTAAAACTAACAATATACTTGATAAATTAAATACATATAACATAGTACTAAAGAGGTGCTTTAGTGGATTGAATACACTTTGAGTAAATAATACTTCATAGAGCTCTGTACCTTTTATTATTTTCATAGAAATACCATATAAAAAAATAGAGCCTATTAATTCAAAAATAAGTAAATAAATTACAGCGTATAACAATATTGCTAAAACAATCTTTTTACCGGATATCGATGTTAACCGAAATAATGTGCTTTCAGTCATTTTTCCAAATGCAGACACCGCCTGAATAACTATCATTGCTAAAAAAGTTATATATACTAGAATAACGAAAGCAACTATAATTGTTTGTCTTACTTCTCCTGATTCTTGTTTAATATAATTTCCCAAACTTACGAAAGCTACAGCGACAACGAATATAAATGATAACAAAGAAATAATTATTTGTTTTTTATTTATATTGTACATATATATTAAGCTCGGCTTCATCTACTAAACACCTCCTTAAACACCTCTGTAACAGCTTTTCCTCTCTGAAAACGTAACTCTTCTACATTTTCATACAATACAATTTCCCCATCTTTTAAAAAGATTACTTCATCAAAAATATTTTCAACTTCATTTATTAAGTGCGTCGAAATTAGTATCGTACAATCTTCGCGATAAAACTGTAAAATAAGTTCTAATATGTGTTCTCTAGAAACGAGATCAATTCCGCCCAGCGGTTCATCTAGTACGTATAACTTCGCTTTCCGAGAAAACGTTAAAATAATTTGTAGCTTTTCAACCATCCCTTTTGATAAAGCTGTAATTTTTTCTTCTAACGGTATTTTAAATTCCGCAACCGTATCTACCGCTTTTTGAATGTCGAAATCTTTATAAAAATCTCGATAGAAAAATAAAGAATCTTTTACCGTCATCCAATCATCAAATACTGGTTTATCCGACATAAAAGAAACAATTTCTTTCGTTTCTAATCCTACTTTTTTACCAGTGATTGTAATACTCCCTTCGGAAGGATGCTGCAAACCGGCAATCATTTTCAATAACGTCGTTTTCCCGCTCCCGTTATCTCCAACGAGTCCAACAATTTTCCCTTCCGTAATCTCAATGCTTAATTCACGGATTACTGCTTTTAACCCGTATCTCTTCCATAAGTTTTCTATTTTTAATAGCTCTGTCATTCGCTCTCCTCCCTTTTCTCATATAATGAAGAACGAAGGATTGTAAGAATTTCTTCTTCTGAAAAACCTAAATTGTCCATTCCATCTATAAAAGAATGAAGTAATTCTTTCGCCATCTCTTTTCGCAGCTCCATAATTTTCTCCCCTTCATTCGTTACATATCGTCCCATTCCTCTACGCGTTACAACAACCCCATCCCGTTCTAGCTCTTGAAATGTACGCTGGATCGTATTTGGATTTACTTGTAATTCACTCGCTAATTCACGTACAGAGGGAATTTTATCACCAGGCAATAAATGTCCCGTTACGATTTCTTTTTTTATGTATTCCATTACCTGGATGTAAATTGGTATATTTGGAGAAAACTCTATTTTCATTTCTTCCCTCCTTTTGTATTGGTGTACTAGTTAAATAATACACCGATACAAAAAGATTGTAAATACCCATTTACTTACAAAAAAAATTCTATCCATTAACCGGATAGAATTTTTCAAACGAAAATCGTTATACAAAAATAATAGTGTTATGTAAACAAAATCATAAAGAAAAGCTATCTTATTCATTGATAAGACAGCTTTTCTTTATGATCATATATTAAAAATTAAACACGAAGTCATCGTCAGATAACTTTTCAACGTTCGTTGCTTTTACGTAACCATTTCCTTTTACAGAGAAGAAATCATGGTTTTTCGTATCTGTACGTAAACCATTTAAAACGATTGGGTTAATTTCTTCTTCTTCAAACTTCGGCTCAAGTCCTAAGTTCATAAGTCCTTTATTCGCATTGTAACGAACGAAACGATTTACATCCTCTACAAGACCGATAGAAGTGTAAATTTCTTCTGTGTATGCCATTTCAATTTCATATAGTTCCATTAATAACTCTTGTGTTTCTTTTTGCACTTCTTGTTGATCTTCTGCAGAAAGTTCCGCGAAGATTTGTTGTGCTAAAATACCGACGAATACGCCGTGAATTGACTCATCACGGATTATTAAGTTAATAATTTCACCACTTGCCGTCAGTTTTCCTTGCCCTGCTAAGTATAGTGGATAGAAGAATCCACTATAGAATAAGTAACTTTCTAAGAACACACTCGCTACCATTGCCATGTATAACTCTTTTTTCGTCACTTCAGGTTTTAATAAACGACGATAGTAACTCGTAATAATACCAGCCTTTTTCTCAAGTAACGGATGGTTGTCTACCCAGTCAAAAATCTCATCGATTTCTTCTTCAGTAGCTAACGTTGTGAAAATATGACTGTAACTCTTCGCATGTACTTCTTCCATAGCACCCATGAAAGCTAATACACTTTTCGCTTGTAAATTTTCAAGATGAACAAGTACAAGTGGCATCCCTTCGCCGCCTTGTTTCGTATCTAAAAGTGTTAAACCACCTAATACACGCTTATAAGCAATTTGCTCTTCTTTCGATAATTGCACCCAAGTATTTTTGTCAGAAGACACTGCGATTTCTTCTTCTGTCCAAAACTGAGCGATGTTTTGCTTCCAAAACATTAAACTAAAATCATCTTCTTTTTTGTTCCAGTTTACCGCACGCATTCAATCGCCCCTTCTCTAAATAAACATGAAAAATTGATAACTGAGCATGAGCAGGGTTCAGAAAACCCTGCTCATAATGTCTCAATTTTTTTATATTAAACGGTACAAGCCACGCACTCTTCCACGCTTAATTTACGTGTTCTCGTATAATACAGACTCTTTAAGCCTTTTTTATGTGCATAGATGTAATAACGTGCTAATTCACGTGTTGAAATATCACTATTAACGTAAAGAATTGTACTAATTCCTTGGTCAATATGTTCTTGAATTTCTGCGATTAAATCAATTAATTTAAACTGATTCATATCGTAAGAAGATTTATAGTACCAGAACGTATCTTTTGATAAATACGGCATTGGATAATATGTTGTTGCATTCGCATACGTTCTTGATTCGATTTGACTTACAATCGGCATTACGCTTGAAGTTGCATTTTGAACGTAACTGATCGATTGCGTAGGAGCGATGGCAAGACGATATGAGTTGTATAAACCATTCTTCTGCACTTGCTCTTTTAAACTTGTCCAATCTTCTTTTGTCGGAATATGAATTCCTTCAAATAATTGTTGAACTTTTTCAGTTACTGGGCTATAATCTGTCGTTTCATACTTTTCAAAGTATGTGCCGCTTGCATAATCAGACTTATCAAAGTCTTTAAATGTTTCGCCTTTTTCTTTAGCGATTTCCATACTTTTCTCAATAGAGTAGTAATTTAACATCATAAAGAATGTACGAGCGAACTCTTTCGCTTCTGCACTTTCATAAGCGATTTTATTTTTTGCTAAATATCCGTGTAAGTTCATTGCGCCAAGCCCTACTGAATGAAGCTCATCATTTGCTTTTTTCACAGTTGGTGCATTCGGAATGATTGTCATATCAGAAACAGCTGTTAAAGCTTCCATTCCCGCATGAACTGCTTCACGAATTTCTTTATTTTCCATTACATTTACGATATTTAACGATCCTAAGTTACAGTTAATATCACGACGGATAATATCATCTGTACCATAATCGTTAATTTCAGAAGTTTCTTGAAGCTGGAAGATTTCTGTACACAAGTTCGACATCTTCACAGTTCCAATATCCTTCAATGGATGTTGGTTATTTGCATTTGATTTAAACATTAAGTACGGATAACCAGACTCAAGCTGGATCATAGCAATTTTAATAAGCATATCACGCGCACTAATATCTAGCGGCTTCTTCTTCACTTTCGGATTGCTCATTAATTCATCGTACATTTCATCGATATCAATATCATCTAAATGCTTTCCGTATTCTTTATACACTGTATAAGGCGCGAAAACATGGAAAGGTTCGTTTTTCTCAGCAAGCTCAAAGAACTTACTTGGAACGATAATTCCGATTGATAGAGACTGAATACGGCTCTTCTCATCGGCATTTATTTTTTTGGTCAACTCGTCTTCATATTTCTATGAAGGTTGGACTATATCATCAACCTGCAACTGGTTGCCTTGCACTTCGACTGGTACCTATTTCCAGCCTACTCTACTAGCTTTCGTCTAATGACGTGCGTTCGATAGTCTCTACACCTTCTTGAAAGTATTGATAATTAGGAAAGTTATTTGATAGCACTCTATATTTTATCGTATTAGCAGGCACATTAAATGCTCGTCCTGCCTCCGCTAAAGACTCATAGTAAATGTCATTTATAACAATCGGCTTTTTTTGCTTTTCTCTTCCAGAGTTATATTGATGTTTTTGAGCTTTACTTATCTTCATACATGTTTCTTTTGTATGTTTTTTACCCTTACGAGATTTAGACATTTTTTCTTTTGTTTCATCGGTATGCTTTCTACCATGAAATCGTTTAGTAATCTTAGATCTCATATTCTCCATATGTTGAGGTTTATCATACCAATAATTATTAGGACCAGTATTAATTTCAGAAAGAAATTTTTTTACTTCCTTTGAGTGTGTTTTCCCATACATATGGTTCTTTTCCCCACTCAACGCCCCACCTCTAGCGATAGGATGTCCATTATAGCAATACTGTTTTCCATAATACTGACTTAATAAACTTTGCTCAATCTTATGAAGAATATCCTTATCCTCTGGTAACTCAATTATCCCTTTAAACTCAAATTTATTCTCACCATATAAATTCCAGGCTGCTTGTAAATGTTTACTATGATGCCGATTAGCATTCAATTGATTTCTATGAGTTTTAAATCGTACTTTAAAATTATTAGAACTACCAATATAAAACTTCCTATTTTCCTTATTAATTATCAAATAAATTCCACAATTCATGGAATCTCGCCTCCGGTGAATATAAGATTCCACTTCACCCAAATAGCATTTCTTCCAAGCTTGGCACGGTATTACCTGCTATCCACGTACATGGACCGTAGGCTCTCTTAGTCAGCTTCTTCGCGGGTTCTTTTTCTTTTACCCCTTATTCAACTGATACCGTTAGCCGCTAATGCGACACCCTATTGGTTAGGTTCACAAGGTTTTCTCATACACATTACTGTATAGAGGGACTACCAATTAATCCAAGAATTCAATAATATCCCAATGGAAAATGTTTAAATATACTGCGCCAGCACCTTTTCGTTGGCCAAGCTGATTCGCATATGAAAACGAATCTTCAAGTAATTTCATAACAGGTACTACACCACTTGCAGCGTTGTCGATACCTTTAATTTGCTCACCGCGTGCGCGTAGCTTAGATAAGTTTAAAGCTACTCCACCACCGATTTTTGATAATTGCATTGCAGTATTAATGTTAAAGCCGATTGAATTTAAACTATCATCCATCTCTAACAAGAAACAAGACACCATTTCTCCTCTTCTGCTTCTTCCCGCATTTAAAAAGGTTGGTGTCGCTGGTTGGTAGTTTTGTTTGACAATCATGCTTGCGAATTGTTTTGCCTTCGCAACATCACCGCGTCCTAAGTATAATGACACAATTGCTACACGATCTTCATAGCTTTCTAAGTATTGTTTTTGATCATTTGTTTTTAACGCATAATCTTTGTAGAACTTAGATGCTGCCATATAAGATTGGAACTCGAAGTTTTCACCATAAGCGATGTTATATACCTCTTCTACTTCCTCCAAGTTATACTCGTCCAGAACGTTGTAATAGTAATCATGTTCTTTCATATACTCCATTCGCTCTGCCACGCTATTAAAATGAACGGTATTCTCTCTAGCTTCTTCCATAAAGACTTCTAATGCCTCTTTATCTTTATGAAGCTGATAAAAACCGTCCTGCATTTGCGTGATTTCATTATTCAGTTCAATGTGTCGCAATCTCCCGCACCCTTTCCTTAAAATATTCTACATCGTTATTTGTTCCTGATAACTCAAATTTTGATACAATAGGCACTTCATATTTAGCAGAAATTTTGTCAGCACTTGCACCGAACATGTCTCCCCAGTTACGATTGCCGCTTGCAGATACGCCTTTTAATTTTTCATTATTGCGCTCTAAAAATTCTAAAACACGTTCTGGTACATTGCCAAAACCTGTTGTATACGTAATTAAAATAAAGTCTTCATCTATTACTAAATCTTCACCAATTTGAACGGCCGGCATATTTAATTTGTGGATGAAACGCTTCACGTTCCCTGTCATAGAATCATATGCAACTAACATTTCCGACCCTCCCTTTTCAATCTATACTCTCTGTATGTTGTTTCTTGATTTCTCTATATATTGTATTACGTTTCAAAATAAGACACAAGATATATGTATAAATTCTTTCTTTTTTTAACTTTTACTTTTCGACAAGACCGTCGATTTTTTTCAATACAATGACTATGAAACAACATTCTAAAACTCATGTCAATAAAGTGCTTTTCAAAAAAGTTGTCAACGAATTTAACCTTATTTTTAAAAAAGTTAACAATATATTTTGTCATAAAACGGCAAATGCTGGAGGAATATATTTCTCCAGCATCACGCAAAAAAGAACAGACATGAAACGATAATCTGTTCTAAAAAACGATTACATTTATCAACTTTGCTTTATTAAATATTATACATATACTTTCAGTTCGCGTTACATACTAAAAGATAACTATTATAGAAAAAGATTATCATTATGGAAATTCAACTTATTTATGAAAAGATTATTCAGAGTGCTCAATACGCAAAATATCTTTTACAAATATATGATATGGATTTTCATCTTTATCAATCATTGTACATACAGGAGCTTCTTCATCAAAGTACACAATCATTCCTTCAACGTACTGATATGTATGTTGAACTTGTACAGTTACTTTAATTTCTACAGCCTCTTCATATGCTCTTTTTATTTTCTGAAGCATTTTTGCCGAACACTTTCGTTTCTCTGGATACATGACCATCCCCATAAATCGATTTCCGGCTCTATCTTTCCACATATAATCCCAATGCGGTAATATGCCTTGTTTAAAATCGCCCATAAGTCTCCTCCCTATATTCTTTTAGTTACGAACGTGGCGTTTCTGAATATGTATAAATGACCTGTCCGCCGCGCTGTGCGTTACCAATGAAATGTTTAAAGTCTTCTCGATTCACTAAAACTTCTCTGAACGTATAAAATACATCTTTCGTAACAACATACTCCTTTATTTCACCATTTTTCAGCTGATCCAAAATTGTATTTGCTAATTCTTTATCCATGTATTTCACCTCTATGCAATATTTTATTTTATCTTATATTCTATAGGTCAACAACTGTAAAATTATCCAGATGCTATACCTTCATTTCATTTTCATTATTTTTCAAAAAAGATATCGTTAGTAGATGTCCACTAAATATCATATACTAACATAGCTACTTCTCTATATCAATCATTTCATCATTCAATTATGCAAAGTTCCATACCACTATGCTACAATATATAAATAGAACTAGGAGGGATACTATGATTCGGAAAGCAAAAAAGACAGATGCGAAACTGGTAGCACCTTTATTGTATAACGCTCTGCACGAAATTGCTGAAAAAATCACAGGTAGCACAGTTGAAACAGAAGTATTACTAGGACTTGAAACATGGTTCTCAAAAGAGAGAAATCGACTGAGCTATGAAAACTGTTTTGTATATGAGCAAGACGGGGGTGCAGTTGGAGTTATTGTCGCTTATCACGGTATTGAAGCAACAATGCTTGATGCACCCATTGTACATCACTTAAGAGAATTACATAAAGATGGATCGATTACGTTAGAAAAAGAAGCCGAGCTTGATGAATATTACATTGATACATTATCCGTTTCAAGTGCATATGGTGGAAAAGGAATTGGTTCTAAATTAATTGAAGCTGCTGAAATACATGCAACTGAAAAAGAGTATGAAAAAATCGCATTACTTGTTAATTTAGAAAACAAACGTGCCTATTCACTATACGAAAAACTAGGTTATAAAAAAGATCAAATCGTTATGCTTGTAGGCGAACCTTATGCACATCTCGTAAAACCATTAAACATCAAAATTTCTATATCTTAAAAAGAAAGCACACGATTTATATAAACCGTGTGCTTTTATGTTAAATTCGTATTCAATATATTTCCATTCATCGCCTCATGAAACGTATATGTCGTACATCCCCATGGCTCTCTGTGCAAAATAGGAGAACCAGACCATCCCATCGCTCTCAGTTCGGCACCAATCATTACATTCACATAATTATGACCTACAAGAGCAATACTTCCATGTACGAGAGCATAACGATGTAATAAGTAAGCCGCTTGTCTTGCCCTCTCTCTTACTTCCTTATAAGACTCCACATCTTTATGGTAACTAAGTATCCATAATGTTCGTCCGATAAACATCCATACGTTAGGTTTACACTTCAACCATTTTGGAACATAAAAACTCGTCGGAACTTCTGCTTCCCTAAATAGAGTATTTTGCATAAAAGATAAAGAATCCGTTAATTCAGCTGCTGACTGTACAGCACACCTTTGATCACTCGTTACAATCAATTTGGCCGCTTCAACCGCTTCCCTTGTTTCCGTTGGTATAGGTGCTTTTTCTGTTATAGTATGTAAGTCATATCCTTTCATCCATTCACGAAAGGATGTAACCGTCATTGGTTCTATAGTACGGTCTAAGCGACCATGACGAATAAAAGAAATCTTCATTCTTTCCACTCTCCATTCATCACTTACGAACTCTATTATGTACTATTTTTACATATCATACCACGCAAAAAAAGAAAGTTATACACCTTTACATATCCACGCCACTCTCATTTGTGACCCCAGCATGTATCCCATCCATCCCATCAAAATATGTAGTCGTTTCATGATGACGGATCTTTTTTAAATGTATATAAGAAAATACAAATAAAATTAATGCTATAACACTCCCCACAAATTCAAACATCATTTTACCGCCTCTAATTTCTCCCACTTTAGTAGGTTCTTGTATTTTTTTATTATACCCCTATATAAAGATATCTGCATTTAAACCCTTCTTTTTTCTAATAACATGACATTCTTGCATATTTTCTTACAAAAAGTGAATGTTTTTCGAATTTTTACTTTGGAAACATTTACAAAATGGACAATATGGTTCAAAATAGGAAGAAATAAAAAAACCAAAATTATTCTTTTTTGGGAAAACTGTAACAAGGAGAGTTGCTTATGCAGATCGCAGAAACTGGAGATATCATTGAATTTAAAGGTGGAATGCAAGGCCGTGTTCAAAAAGTAAATCAAAACTCCGTTATTGTAGATATAACAATTATGGAGAATTTTAGAGAACTAGATATGGAACCTCTTACAGTTGTTAGTCATAAAAACTATACTGTCATTAATCAAAATGCATAATATAATAGAAAGAAAGGATCTGTATGTTATACAGATCCTTTCTTTCTATTATATATTAACGATTATCAATTGTTTCTGGATATAAATCATGGTTCATCATGCGGTAGTCAGCCATTTGTTCATACTTCGTTCCTGGGCGACCGTAGTTGCAGTAAGGATCAATGGAAATCCCTCCACGTGGTGTGAATTTACCCCATACCTCGATGTAACGTGGATCCATTAATTTAATTAAGTCATTCATAATAACGTTCATACAATCTTCGTGGAAGTCACCATGATTGCGAAAACTAAATAAATATAGTTTTAAAGATTTACTCTCTACCATTCTTTGTTCTGGAATGTAGCTAATATAAATTGTTGCAAAATCCGGTTGGCCTGTTTTCGGACATAAGCTTGTAAATTCAGGACAATTGAATTTAACAAAGTAATCACGGTTTGGATGATTATTATCAAATACCTCTAAAATTTCTGGACTATATTCAAATAAATATTTTGTATTTTGATTTCCTAATAATGTTACATCTTTTAAATCTTCATCTAATCTTCCTGCCATTTTAAACATCCCTTCTCATTATACTCCGCGTTTATTTCCCCATACTAACGCATGAAGCTGCGGCAATACTTTTGCATTATTCATTTCTTTACGATTAACTGCTTTTTCAATTAACCACTCATACTTATCTAATAGCTTTTTAATCAACATCGCATCATCCACAGTTTTTGTATCATCATTTCCTACTTGTAAGAAAAATGGTACATGTGGATAACGTTCGTGCATCTTAACTGCATACTCGAAATCATAATCGTCAAATACTACTACCTTTAAACTAATATCTTTTCCCGCTAGTTTCTGAATCATAGCATCTAACTTCTGAAAATCAGTTTTCATTGTCGAACTTGGTGGTTTTGGAGAAATCGTTATCTCATCAATTTGAAGTAACCAATCTTGCCATTTACTCCCTTGCGTTTCGATTGCTGTTCGCATTCCATTCTCTTTTAATATAGAAAGAAGAAACTCAATATTTTTCAGCAATGCCGGATTTCCACCTGAAATCGTAACATGAGAAAAATTTTCGCCGCCAATTTCTACAAGCTCATTCCAAACGTCTTCCGCTGTCATCTGTCTAATTTGATCTTTAGCCGATCCATCCCACGTAAAAGCAGAATCACACCAAGCACAGCTATAATCACAGCCAGCTGTACGGATAAACATCGTCTTTTGTCCTACAACCATTCCTTCACCTTGAATAGTCGGACCAAATATTTCTAAGACAGGGATTTTACTCATCGAGCATCCACTCCCGTCTTACTTCTGCATAACTAGTCGGAGTCTCGAATAGACGAACGAATTCAACACGAGCTCCTTTATATTCATTCACACGATTATCTTTTGTTAACGCTTCTGCCATCTTTTCATAAATCCAAACGACCATATTTTCAGCAGTTGTATTCATCGCTGGTAACGTTTCGTTTAAATAACGATGGTCTAAATAAATTTCTATTTCATTCTTCCAAATTTCTTTTATATCTCCAAAGTCAATCGCAAGACCGATTTCATTTACATATCCACTAATCCCAAATACAACTTTATATGTGTGACCATGTAAGTTTTTACATTTCCCTTCATAACAGTGTAAATGGTGTGCTGCATCAAATGTAAATTCCTTGCTGACCATTACTCTTTTATTATGATATTTAAGCTGTTTACGCTGAATATCCTTGTCCATTTTTTGCAAATTTTCTACAATACGAAATCCAAAGAAATTATCCATTAGTTACTCGCTCCTTCGCGTTCTTGTAGGTACGTATCTAATCCTGCTTTACGAAGTTGACATGCTGGACATTCACCGCAACCATCACCAATGATTCCGTTATAACATGTTAATGTTTTTTCTCGAACAAACTCGAATGCTCCAAGTTCATCTGATAATTTCCATGTTTCCGCTTTATCAATCCACATAAGTGGTGTATGAATCACAAACGGATAATCCATGGATAAATTTAAAGTAACGTTTAACGATTTCACAAACACGTCACGGCAATCTGGATAACCACTAAAATCAGTTTCACATACACCCGTTACAATATGACGTGCTCCAACTTGTTTTGCTAATACAGCAGCAAATGATAAGAATAGTAAATTTCGTCCATCTACAAACGTCGATGGTAATTCCCCTTCTTCATGTGTAATCTCCATATCCGTTCTCGTTAACGCGTTTGGAGCAAGTTGATTTAATAGACTCATATCTAGTACCGTATGTTTAATTCCTAGCTCTTTTGCAATTTCCGTTGCACAATCAATTTCTAGCTTATGACGTTGATTGTAATTAAACGTTACAGCCTCTACTTCTGCAAACTGCTCTATTGCCCAAAATAAACATGTCGTACTATCTTGTCCTCCACTAAAAACAACAACTGCCTTTTCTTTTTTCATTTCACTCATTCTCCTTCTCTACTACGAATAAGAAGAAAGAACGTTCTTGAACTGTCACAATAAAAAAACAAAACAATACCTAATGATATTGTTGTTTCCATAGTTTTTTATAGAGGGAGTTCGCGAACCTCTCCCGTGCATTACACGGAATTCCTTCTTTCATTGACAAAGCTTATTGTAACATATTGTATACTACCAGAAAAAATTTCTGATTTTTCCGCTATTTCTCATTTCATTTCTTGCATTTTATAGTATGATTAATCTAATGTGAGAAGAGAGGAGGCATCCCACTGAAACCCTTTATTATTTATCTCTTTTTAAATATATTATTCATCCTTGTTACAATGCTCGTATACCATTTATTTTGGAATCAAAAAGGGAAACGTTCTCCTAAATTAAATTCAACTATATTTATTACATTATGTTGCCTCGCTACCATACTATGTATTACTTTCGGAGCAAAAACAAATTATGGATTTCAATTTGATATGCGTCATATCGTATTAATTGTCGGTACATTAACAGGAGGTCCTATTGCCGGTGGATCTATATTAGTTGTACTAAATATATACCGCTTCTTATTAGGAGGAATAGGTGTTTTCCCATCGCTTATCGGTTCTATCCTTCTATTTATTGTCCTACTATTTACATATAAAGTTTTTAATCGAACCTCTAATCGTATAAAAGTAGCACTTGCTATTATCTACAGTCTCACATACGGATTGAGTTGGATACCTTTCTTCCTTTCAAAGGTTACAAATAAGACTGATTATATACCACATATTATTGTGTATGAGTTATGTACGATACTTGGTACGATACTTATTTTATATTTACTACACATATTACAAACTCAAGTTCGTCTTCAAAACGAACTTATGAATGCTGAAAAGTTTCATTTAATTGGCGAAATGGCAGCATCCATCTCTCATGAGATTCGCAATCCGTTAACTTCAACAAAAGGATTTTTACAACTTTTGCAGTCAGATACATGCACTGAGCAAGAGCGAAAATTATATATTGACATAGCCATCAACGGAATCGAACAAGCAAATCACGTTCTTACAGATTATTTAACCTTTGCAAAACCAAGTATTGAAAAAGAACAAACATTACAGTTAGAAGAAGAACTACTGCATGCATTATCGTTAATTACACCGCTTGCTAATTTAACAAATGTGCGTACACATTATATAAAGCAAAGTACTTCTTTTTTTATCGCGGGAGAAAAACAAAAACTAAATCAATGTTTGTTAAATATTTTAAAAAACTGCATTGAGGCCATGCCAAAAGGCGGTGATCTTTATTTCACATTAGTTCCTGATCATAAGCATATTCAATTATATATAAAAGATACAGGAGTTGGCATGGATCAAGAACAAGTAAAACGCCTTGGATCCCCTTTCTACTCAACAAAAGAAAAAGGCACTGGCCTTGGAATGATGGTCGTATTCAGTGTTGTGCAAGCTATGAACGGAAAAATTGATATTATAAGTGAAAAAGGTACAGGTACAACTTTCTTATTAACTTTTCCACTCATACAAAAAACGTGATGAAATACTCATCACGTTTTTTCTGTTCCTTCAACTAATTCAGCAAAAGCTTTCACTTTTCCATGTGGTTTTTGATTTTCTTTACGTGCTTTCCAAGCGCGTTCTTCTTCTTTCTTTTTCTTGGACATACTTTTCAACTCCTTCTTTGCTTTCTCTCTGTAGTATTCCAAAATAAGAAGAAAAACTATGCACATATGAAAAAGAAGTGGTCTCCCACTTCTTCCTAATTATCGCTGTAAAATTGCGTGTTTCGCCTCTTTTAACTGCGTAAGATGTCTTTGTTCATGCAAATCAAGAAATTGAACCCACTGATACAAATTCAAATCATTAAAAACAGGATGCTTTAATCCATTTTCAAATAGATCTTTTTCATCTAAGACACTATGAAGCGTGTGTAATAGTTCTTGTCGTGAATGTTCTAGTAATTGAATTCCTTGCTGTTTTTTCATTAGCGTTTCTGTTGGTTTCATTTGCTGAGGAGCTTCTCGTTTATGTGTGCGATCCAGCGTAAGTTGGAGGTCTTTAAATGGAGTCGTGTTTCTTTCATTTTTTTGTAAGGCATATGCAAGGGCAGACGTGACAGATTGTTCAACTAAATGCAAGTGATGCAAAATTTGAATAATACTCCATTTATCACGACGTGGCTTTACATTCACTTCTGTATCATTTAACATTTCAATTTCTGATAATAGCGTGCTTCGGGTAGACTGTAATGAGTTCACCAAACTTTCTAAACTCACATCCATATTAGATTGAAGCATACTTCTTTCCCCCCTTTTGTTGGTGAAAAGAGGTGCTCCTTATTAGAAACACCTCTTCAGTATTCTGAATTTTCTTTTATTATCTCATCATTTTCTCATTATGTCGATGTTAAACATGTGAAAAAAAGCGCATGTTTTTTACAATTTTGTGTCGTCAATTGCTTGTAGCCATGCTTCAATTTCTGTAATAACACTTTTCACACAGCCTTCAGCAAATGGTGATGTTAAATTTGCAACTTCTACTAATTCCAAGAATGATTTACTTCCACCTTGTTGGCACAGATTCACATAGTCTTCCCACGCCTCTTGTCTATTATCTCTTGCACGTTTCCAAAATTGCAGTGCGCAAATTTGTGCTAACGTGTAGTCAATATAGTAGAACGGCGAGCTATAAATATGCCCTTGACGTTGCCAGAATCCACCGCGCTCTAAATAATCATTATCTTCATAATCACGATGCGGTAAATACTTTTTCTCTATATTACGCCATGCTGTCTTACGCTCTTCTGGTGATGCTTCAGGATTTTCATATACATAATGTTGATATTCATCAACAGATACACCATACGGTAAAAACAGAAGTGCTGAACTTAAGTGAGAGAAGTAATATTTATCTGCATCTTCTTCAAAGAATAACTTCATCCATGGCCATGTGAAGAATTCCATACTCATAGAGTGAATTTCACACGCTTCATATGTTGGCCAATTATACTCTGGAATTTCAAATTTACGACTTTCATATACTTGAAAAGCATGGCCTGCTTCATGTGTTAATACGTCAATATCACCAGATGTTCCGTTAAAGTTTGAGAAAATAAATGGTGCTTTATAATTCTCAATATATGTACAATATCCACCGCCAGCTTTTCCTTTTTTCGCAACTAAATCTAATAAATCATTATCTAACATGAAATTGAAAAATTCATCTGTTTCAGCCGATAACTCTTTATACATCGTTTTCCCATAATTAACAATCCAATTCGCATCTCCTTTTGGAGTTGGGTTACCTGTTGGAAATTCAAAGTTTTCGTCGTAATACGCTAACTTCTCTACACCGATACGCGCTTGTTGACGTTTTCTTAATTCCGTTGTAACGGGAACGATATAATCTAGCACTTGCTGACGATAATTCGCTACCATTTCTGCATTATAATCTGTACGGTACATTCTTGCATATCCAAGTTCAACAAAGTTTTTGAAACCTAAAGATTTGGCGATTTTCGTTCTCACTTTAACAAGCTCGTCATAAATACGATCTAACTCTTCTTCATTCTCAGCTAAAAATCCGTAATACGCCTCACTTGCTGCTTTACGTTCACTTCTCTCTTTCCCTTGCATAAATGGAATAAGCTGTGATAACGTTCTTTCTTCTCCTGCAAAATCAATTTTTGCAGATGCTAATAATTGTGTATATTGTGAAGACAATTTATTCTCTAATTGTAAATCCTTCACGACTTCATCAGAATATGTTTTTAAATCACACTCCGCAAGAGCAAATAATTGCTTCCCATAATACGCTTCTAATTCTTCACGGAATGGAGAATGAATTAACGCATTATAATACTTTGTACCATATCCTTGTACAACTGGAGAGAATTCATCAAAGAAATCTTGCTCTTCCTTATAAAAAGCATCTGTTGTATCAACAGAATGACGAATGTAACAAAGATTCCCCATTGTACCAAAATCGTTACGAATTTCGTTAATTGAATGAATGACTTGTTTTTGTTCCTCTACAGTTTTTGCGTTATCAAACCTCTCTAAAGCAGCTGTAAACTTCTCTTTTAATTCTTCAATATTTGGCCTTTTATATTCATAGTCTTTAAATGACATGAACGAGCCTCCTCTCCATTATATGCATCCTTACTATAATTCAATGCTTACTTCCAAATCTCCTCTTATTCTTCAGCAAAATACGGCATATACTGCCATCATTACATGTAAACAAAAAAGCTTTGGATTTCTTTATCCAAAGCTCCTTTGGAACATATTATTACTTTTCATACTTTCCAATCTTTTTTAATAGATCAAGTAATTCGTCCTTTTCCTCTTTCGTTAACATTTCAAAAGACTGATGAATAACTTGCTCATGCCCTGGAAAAATAGAAGCAATAAAGTTCTCTCCAGATTCAGTTAATTGTGCATAAATAACACGTCTGTCATTCGGGCACGGAATTCTCTTTACTAGTCCCTTTTTCTCTAACTTATCTACAACATATGTAATGCTGCCACTAGCTATTAAAATACGCTCACCAATTTGCTGAAGTGGTTGACCGCCTTTATGATATAGCAGTTCTAATACAGCAAACTCAGTTGGATTTAAACCGTTACTTTGTATAGACTTATTTGTAGTATCCATAACAGAACGATGTACACGAGATAATGCAATAAATACTTTTAAAGATTGAGAAATATCTTCTCGTTCATTATTTGATGTCATACAACTTTCAACCCTTCACTTAAATTCTCAGTAATAAAAAGAACAAAATAGTACTTCATATAAATTCCGAATGAGTATTCACTCATTCATTACCTCTCCCCAAATATATTATGAATGATTCTTGAATAAAAACATGACAATTTTAACATAGTTTATATATAATGATAATAAAAAAGAAGGAGTACCAAATTTGAAATTCAAATTCCACAGCATAGTTTTATATATATTGCTTGTTATCCTACCAACAATAGGGATTGGTGCTACATTTTATTCATATCATTCGTATAAAATGAAACAAGAAAATAAACAAGTTGCCCATACGGTTCTCTTTTTATATAGAGACTATTTAGATCACCACCTTGGTGAAGCAATTTCTGCCCTAGAAATGCTCGCAAAGGTCGTAGGAACCGAGACTGGAAATATTAATGGGATGAAAGAAATTGTACATGATACAGATGGAAACGATGCACGTTTTTCTGGTCTATATTACGCTACACCAGAAGGTATCATTACAATCGCATCGGAAGGTGACCGACCACCTGTTGATGTCTCAGATCGTAAATATATTCAAAACGCATTACAAACTAAGAAAACAACTGTATCATCCGTCATTACAGATCGTGTTCTTGGCCATCAAGCTATTATGATTGCTTCCCCCATTTTTAATAAACAGAAGGAGCTCTCAGGCTTATTGTTAGCAAGTTTACGCTTTGACTACATTTCATCATCTTTAAATGCCATTAAGCCACAATACCATTTTGAAGTAACTGATAAGTATGATGTAGTTTTTCTAACCGATGATAATAACGAAACAAGTGATGCGCATTCTAATATGCTTACTACTCCACTCCAAAGATTAGATTGGAAGGTCTCTGTTTCTCCGTTACCTATTCATCAAAAAACTTTAAACCAGTGGGTTGCCGTAGAATGTATAGCTACTTTATTTTTAATGTCAATTTTATTTTTACTCGCTCAATATATGTTGTTAAAACGACAAACAAAACTGGAAAGACAACAAAATGAACTACAAAAAATTGAATTAGTTGGAACTTTTGCAGCTAGTACAGCCCACGAAATCCGTAATCCACTTACCGGAATTAAAGGGCTCGTCGCTCTATTAAAAGAGAAATATAAAGATGAACAAGATCAGTTCTATTTTTCCATCATCGAACAAGAAATAGAACGAATTAATGAAATTGTAAGTGAATTCCTTATTCTTGGAAAGCCAACTGCAATCATTGAACAAACATATGATGTGAGAACCATTCTAAATGAGGTAGCATTAATTATTCAATCTGAGGCGAATCTACATAATATTGTATTCCATTTACATTTGCCAGACCGTCCTGTTCACATCCGGTGCTCAAAAGACCATATGAAACAAGTGGTTTTAAACATTACAAAAAATGCAATTGAAGCTATGACTTCTGGCGATACACTAACTATTTTCGTAACAAACAATGAAACACACGCACAATTGCAAATTATAGATACTGGAAAAGGGATTCCAAAACATATTCAAAAACACCTCTTTCATCCGTTCTTTACTAATAAAGATACTGGAACAGGTCTTGGACTTGTCATATGTAAACGAATTGTAGAGATGTACAACGGGCATATTTTTATTAACAGTATAGAAAACGAAGGAACGACAGTTCATATCGAAATTCCGTTACACATAGTATAATTATCCTTATCCCTAAAGGGTAATTATACTTATTTCATAAAACCAGCCACAAGCATTCGCCAAAAATTACTTGATTTCCCTTCATACCCAATTTGAAAAATAGGTACCTTTATAATTGATAACCATTTTGGTGTTTGTTTTTCTTTATAACGCTGGTACTGTAAAATAAGCTTGTCCAATTCTTGACTCACTTGAATCGTCTCCATACTATTTAACCCACTCGTTAAACCTAATTGAATCATCTCTTCACGTTTCATATGAATATCACGTGAAAGCTTTTCTAATGTGTACTTCCTTTTTACAGTAAACATTCATATCCCCCTTATTATACTTCCATGCTCTCTACTTTACTTCTCCATTGAACTTTTAACCACTTAATCATATTTGAATTTGAAGAATCAGAAAATTTAACATTTTCTCCCTGTAATTTACAAATCTTTACCCTCACTTTGAGAATTATTACAAATTATTCTATCTTTGTAAATACATTCGCAATAATAGACAATTTTTTCATCTTCTTTTTTTACAAACACCAATTAAATAGGGGATTCTCTATTTTCCATATACTTTTCTTCGACATTTTTTGTTTAATTTATATAAAAACGCAAACCATAATGATGATTGATAATATAGAAAGGAAATATTTATATGCGCAAATATACGATTGCATTGCTTATTTTGACTATGTTCTTACCATCCTTCTTGTTTCCTGTTGAGGCCAAGGCTCATACAAATAAAGTAGCTATTGTCATTGATGACTTCGGCAATAATATGAAAGGAACTGATAAAATGTTATCACTTCCTATTCCACTAACTGTTGCTGTTATGCCTTTTCTTCCTTCCACAAAGGAAGATGCGATAGCGGCTCATAAGAAAGGACACGAAGTTATTATACATATGCCAATGGAACCGATTAAAGGTAAAAAAGAATGGCTTGGACCAAAAGCAATTACAACTGATTTAAGCGACGAAGAAATAACTAACCGACTCGAACAAGCGATTCAAGAAGTGCCACATGCAATTGGGATGAATAATCATATGGGATCAAAAGTGACTGCAGACGAAAGAATTGTACGACTTATACTTGCAGCTTGTAAAAAACACGGTTTATTTTATTTAGATAGCAAAACAAATCCTAAAAGTGTCGTCCCAAAAATCGGGAAAGAATTAGGAGTGCCAATTATTGAAAATCAATTATTTTTTGATGACGTATACACAGCGGCACATATTTCAAAACAAGCCCAATTACTCATTAAAAAACTTCAAGAAAAACCGATTATAGTAGCTATCGGACATGTTGGGCCTCCAGGTGAAATTACATCACGTGTTATAGAAACCTCTATTCCTAAAATTCGTGAACATGCAGATTTTATTTTTTTATCCGATTTAGCATTATCTCCGCCTCCTGTTTCAAAATAAAATTCATGACTCAAACTAAAAAAAGAGAGCAATCTGCATATAGCAAATTGCTCCCTTTCCTTTTCATCTTAAATATAATCTACATGACTCACCCTGAATCCTTTTTTCTCTATTTTTTCGATTAATTGCTTTAATCTTTTTTCATTTAACTCATCTGTTATATTGACAATAACGCGGCGAATATATTGATCGCCGTTATCTAGCGTAAATAGTCCACCGATATGAAATGCTTTCAACAATGTCCCAAGTTCTTTAATCGTTCCCTTACAATCTTGTGTTGCAATCGTTAATATATAACCACCCGTCCGCATACCAAATGAATCCTCAATAACATCAAATATATTGGAATGAGTTAAGATGCCAACAAATTCATTATAATCATTTAGTACAGCTAAAAACGGCAAACGACGAATAACATAAAATGCTCTGAAAAAAGAGTCCTTTTCAAAAATAAATGCAGCGGAATCTTCTAGCATATGTTCCGTACTTAATTCCTCTAATCCACCATTACACTTCTTTTCTAAAAGATCCACTTTATAAATAATCCCCATGAATTTCTTTTCATCTTCTGCTAATACAGGGATTGCTCGAAATCCCGTTTCATTCATAATTTGCAGAGCCTTCTTACCTGAATCGTTCATTTTGCAAAATGTTACTTGCTGTTTTGGCAGAAAATGATATTTAACTCGCAAAATATGTTCCTCCTTACATGTCAACATGTAATCTATATATAATAAGGAGACCTATATTTTATGAGTAAAATTATTTTTTAAAACGCTTTCATTCATTTGTGGATTTGTAACGAAATCACAAACATTTCATATAACAGAACTCTTTGCACCTTTTATCATTAACAATTTTACATGGTAGTTCATTAAATATTCTATACCCTCCAACCATTTTTTCGCGTATTCTGGAGTTTTTCCCCACACAATCATGCCATAATTATGAACGAGAACTACTCCTCCACCTTCACTAAAATTCGGCACATTATTTTCTAATAAATCAGCGAATTTTTTCTCATCTTCTACAATGGGAATTGTCATTTCTGTTATACCTTCTTTTCCAAAAACACGTTCCACGCTACGTTTATCGAATGTTACTTCCCCTTTTTCTCCATACAACTCTGATATTAAATGACTATCTACAGTCTGTACTTGTAAAATACATTCTGCACTACTTTTTTTATAAATATCTGCATGCATAAATGATTCCGCAGCTGGTTTTTCTTCATTTTCAAATACTGGTTCACACATACAGTTTACAACAATAAAATCTTCTTCTGAAAATAACCCTTTATCTCTTCCTTCAACGTTTACTAAAAAAGTTAACGGCTCTTTTGACGTACAAAGTGATAAGCTAATTTTTGTACCATAAAACCAATCACGAAGTGCTAGTTCAGATTTCACATCTTTTAATTCATTCCATTTCTTTAGAAAAAATAACATTTCGTCACCCCCGGCGTAATATTCATATAATGTTCGAATCCTTTCTATGTAAAAGGAGTATTTTTTGATTATTCTAAAAATTTAATTGAATTATCACATGAGAACGCCTTTTTGTCAATATAGTTTCACGTCTCTTCTTTAAAAAGGGCTATTCATATGTCTATACTCCTGTATATTGACTATTTCATTTTATACATAAAAAATACGTTATTCTTTTTCAATCAAAGAATAACGTATTTTCTCATCTTTTATTTCATTATTGCGTTATATAAGAACTGTGCATATTGTTCACGTGTTACAAAATCATCACCTAAAAAGTTTCCTTTTCCATCACCTTTTGATATGTTATTGTCCGCTAACGCTTTCACATATCCTTCTGCCCAATGACCAGTTGATACATCATTAAAGTTCACTTTATTATTTTCATCTTCTTTTAGCTGAAATACTTTATATAATACTACAGACATTTCGTATCGAGTTAATACTCCATCTGGACGAAACTCCCCAGTGCCATCTCCTTGCATAATTCCAGCTTGCGCAACTGTAGCAATATCTTGCTCAAACATATGTCCTTTCGTATCTGTAAATCTCTCTTTCTGCTCTACTTTATTTTCTAATTTCAAATACCTTTGTACTAAAGACGCAACTTGTCCACGAGTAATACGATCCCCAAATCCAAATTGTCCATTTCCATATCCCTTGAAAATATTTTCTTTCGCTAAATAATGAATTGCTTCCTCTGACCAATGTCCTTTCGGTACATCTTTAAATTCTACTACTCCTACTTTTTCATCTTCTTTAGAATTATTGTCTTCTTTAGAAGTGTTATCTCCTTTACTTTCTAACACATTTTGAATCACAGATCCTGTGAAGAAGATTCCTGTATCCGCAAATGGATCTTTTACACCAAATTCATATACTTTCTCACCTGGTGTACTCCACTTAACTACATCATTACTATACGTACCACCTTCGCTCTTTAAACGAATTTTTGTAGAAATTTTACCATCTTTCTCGTATATAGGTACTTTTATTTCTTTATTTACTTCTGTTTCCTCTAAAAATACTTTTTGATTTTGAACATTGATATAGGCTGTTTTACTTAGTTCTATAACTGGTCGAACATCACGAATTTCATTTGCAACAAAACTTAAGAATACTAACTTTTTCAAATTGCTAGCTGGTGTTAAGTCTGAAATATAATTCGCTTCTAAATCAAGCTTTTGTAATTTTACTAGACTTGATAATGGAGTAATATCCTTTAACTCATTGTTAGGTAAGTGTAATTGTTTTAACTGTGTCATCTTACTTAGAGGAGTAACATCTTTTATTTCATTTTTCCCGATCCACAATTCTTCTAATTGCTTCATTTGCTCAATACCGGATAAATCTTTTACTTTATTACGTGTTAATACTAAGTCTTTTAAAGGTAATGAATATAACGGTTTAATATCTTCAATTTGATTACCTGCTAAAGTTAAGTATGTTACATTTTTCAACGCGCTTAATGGCGCAACATTCGTAATTTTATTATTTGCTAAATTCAAGTAATCTAGTTGTTCCATTTTCGCTAATGCTGTTACATCTTCTATTTGGTTGCCTGATAAATATAAACTTTTTACATTTTTCATTTCAATTAGTGGTGCAACGTTCGTAATTTTATTATTACTTAAATCAAGAGAATCTAAATTATCCATCTTAACAAGTGGTGTTACATCTGAAAATTCATTACCACGTAAAGCTAAATGTTTCAATTGTTTTAAGCTCGTAAAGAATGATG
>NZ_JAKUFR010000039.1:0-47483 GCF_022663555.1 Bacillus cereus group sp. BfR-BA-01381 | reverse complement strand
TAATATTCAAATTTTAAGAAAATAATGTTTTTACTACTTCACTTACTTTATCATTATGAATTTGATAATACACTTCCAGTCCTCGTCGTTCAAAGCGTACTACTTTATTTTGTTTTAATTTCGTTAAATGTTGCGAAACTGTTGATTGCGGAATTTCTAACACTTCCTGTAATTGTGTTACGTTACATGTTCCACGTTGCATTAGTTCCATTACTAGGCGTAGACGCAACGGATGCGCTAACGCTCTTAACATTTGTACATCTTCTTCTGAAATACGACATTCGAATTGATTTTGGCTCATAAAGTTCCCCTCATTTTCGTTTTTATTTTCTTTTTATTTATTTATATATCTGTTCTTATATTTCCTGTTACGACATAACTTTATCAACCTATAAAGCTGAAAATTTTTTCCACCTTAACCAGCAAAAAACTCAGGAAAAATTCCTTGCTGATTTTGAATATTATACTATATGATATAACGAAAAAGCAAAACAACGGGCTGCAAATACTTTGCTTGCAAACGTTGTTTTATCAGGCTTTTTGTTATATTTTCACCTCATTGCAACGTACAGTAATGATATTGTAAAATACCGTCTATAATTGATAACCTATCGTAACGTATTTGGGTTATATTTAACCTCTTTGTTACGCTAAAAGGAATTTTCAGTAAAAAGAGCTACCGTAACATTAAATATTAACTTATTACTTTTTAATTCATATTCACTAGCTTGAACTATGATGGAATACTTCCTATTAAATACATTTCCTGTCCCACTCCTAACTTGATCAAATGGGACAAGCGATACATTCTGCAGCTCTATATTCGATACAAAAACGGTCTCTACTATAGAGCTGTAGGATCAATAATGTATAAACAACTATAAGAAAAGAATATGCAAATCATTTATCTCGCCCACTCAAATAGATTTGAGTGGGCTTTTTGTCTACTTTATGAACAAAGCATTTCTTTTAACACTATTATGGAATAATTATACTTTTTTACGTTGACAATAGTGTTGAAGGAGAATATACTAAGCATGTAAGTTGATTGTGAATAGTTTCACAAATAATGTGAATTTCTTCACATAAAATAGATAGGAGTTGTCATTATTATGAGTACTTGGACACAAATTTATGACCCATTAAACAATATTTGGTTATCTGCTCTAATCGCAGCACTTCCAATTTTTTGCTTCATCATTTGTTTAATGGGACTGAAAATGAAAAGTTATATCGCTGGGCTTTACAGTGTGATTGTCGCTATTATTCTTGCTATATTCGTTTATAAAATGCCAGCAACAGTAGCTGTAGCATCTGCCGGATTCGGTATTTTATCCGGATTTTACCCAATTTGTACTATCGTTATCGCAGCAATTTTCCTTTACAAATTAACTGTTAAAACAGAGCAATTCAACATCATTCGTGATAGTATTTCAAGCATTACAAATGATCAACGTTTACAAGTATTATTAATCGCTTATTCTTTCGGTGCTTTCTTAGAAGGCGCAGCTGGTCTAGGGGTTCCAGTTGCTATTACAGCTGCACTACTTGTAGGTATGGGCTTTAATCCATTAAAAGCAGCAGGTATTTGTTTAGTAGCAAACATCGCTGGTGGTGCTATGGGTGCTATGGGTATCCCAGTTACAGTACCAGCACAATTAACTGAATTAGATGCATTAACTATCGGTCGTCAAACTGTTCTTATTCTACCATTCATTAGTATTGTATTACCTTTCTTACTTGTTTCAATGGTCGATGGAATTAAAGGTATTAAAGAAACTTGGCAAGGTATTCTTGTAAGTGGTATTTCTTTCGCAATTACTCAGTTCGTTGTAACTTACTTCTTAGGTGCAGAACTTACTAATATTTTCGCAGCCGTTGTAAGTATGATCTCTCTTGCATTATTCTTACGTGTTTGGCAGCCAAAATCTTCTGCTAAAGAAGAAAAACAAGAAGAAAAAGAATCTCATACATTCAATCAAATTTTATATGCTTGGTCTCCATTCGTATTCTTAACTGCATTTGTAACAATCTTTAATTTAAAACCAATTAAAGCTTTATTTGCTCCGGATGGCGCACTAGCAAACCTAGTATTTAACATTCAATTCCCTGGTCTTCATAACGCTGTTATGAAAACTACACCAATTACAAAAGCTGATACACCTTTCGCAGCGGTTTTCAAATTTGATGTATTCTCATCTACAACTACTGCAATCGTATTAGCAATTATCGTTTCACTTATCGTGTACCGCGTAAAAGGTAAAATGGTTAAAGAATTAATGGTTGAAACAATAAAAGAACTAAAAGCTCCAGTGTATACAATCTGTAGTGTTATCGCTTTAGCTTACGTGGAAAACTACTCTGGTATGTCATCTACACTTGGACTTGCATTCTCTTCTACTGGTAATGCATTCCCAGTTCTTTCTCCAATCTTAGGATGGATTGGCGTATTCATTACAGGTTCAGTAGTATCAAGTGGTTCATTATTCGCACCGCTTCAAGCAGTAACTGCAGATCAATTAAACATCGTTCCTTCTACTCTTGTTGCATTAAACGTAGTAGGTGGTACAATGGCAAAAATGGTTTCACCACAATCTGTAGCAGTTGCTTGTGCAGCAGTTGGACTAGTTGGTAAAGAATCTGCCCTATTTAAAACAGCAATGAAATACAGTTTAATCTTCTTAGCTATCATTAGCTTACTTCAATTAAACGCTGTATTTAATATCTTTTAAAAAAAGGAAAAAGTCTCGATTTGTAACGGGACTTTTTCCTTTTTTCAATTCAAAAAACATCTTTTTATAAGACGTTTTTTCTTGTTATATTGCTGTTCGTCTTATATAATTCCCCCCCTCTCAACATGAAGTAAATTTGAATAGTAATATAAAAACACCTCCTGAATTTGCATACTACGTATGTAAATTCAATGGAGGTGTTTTTTCACATTACATCTTCTTATTCTTTAGTAAAGAAGCACCAGCAATTTCAGGATGCGTCATTTCGAATGGATCTAAAATAATATCCAATTCTTCTTCTGTCAGTACACCATGTTCTAAACATAACTCCCGAACAGATTTTCCTGTTTCAATTGCTTCACGTGCAATACGTGATGCTGCTTCATAACCAATATGAGGGTTAACTGCTGTAATAATTCCAACACTTTTCTCAACATATTGTTTCAGCAGTTCTTCATTTGCTGTAATTCCTTTAATACAATATTCACGGAATACACGGAATCCGTTATTCATAATACTAATAGATTGAATTAAATTAAATACAAGCACAGGCTCCATTACGTTGAGCTCCAGTTGTCCTGCTTCTGACGCTAAGCAAATTGTATGATCGTTACCAATTACTTGGAAAGCGACCTGATTAATTACTTCTGCCATAACAGGATTTACTTTACCCGGCATAATAGATGAACCTGGTTGACGAGCTGGTAATTGAATTTCCGCCAATCCAACACGTGGACCAGATGCCATAATCCGAAGGTCGTTCGCAATTTTAGACATATTCATCATACATACTTTTAATGCTGCAGATACTTCTGTGTATGCATCTGTATTTTGCGTTGCATCAACTAAATGCTCTGCACCAACAAGTGGGAATCCGCTAAATGTTCGTAAGTGTTTAACCACTTGCTCAATGTAGGTAGGGTTTGCATTTAATCCCGTACCAACAGCTGTCGCCCCCATATTCACTTCATATAAATGTTGGCGAGATTGTTTAATTCTTTTTATATCACGCGCAAGCACTCGGCTATACGCTTCAAATTCTTGTCCAAGACGAATCGGAACAGCATCTTGTAAATGTGTACGTCCCATTTTAATGACGTGATCGAACTCTTTTGCTTTTGCACAAAAAGCAGCATGAAGTTCTTCCATTGTAATAAGAAGTTCTTCTAACATCATAAGAGTTGCAATATGAATCCCCGTTGGAAACGCATCATTCGTTGACTGAGCCATGTTTACATGGGTATTTGGGCTAATTTTTGCATACTCGCCTTTTTCATATCCCATACGTTCTAACGCTCGATTAGCGATTACTTCATTCGTATTCATATTAATAGAAGTTCCAGCACCGCCCTGAATTGGATCTACAATAAATTGATCATGAAATTTCCCATCAACAATTTCTTGTGCTGCCTCTGCAATTTCGTGTCCAATGTCTTTCGCTAAGTAACCAGTATCGATATTTGCAAGTGCCGCCGCTTTTTTCACAATTGCCATTGCCGTAATGAGTGACGGATGAATGCGATACCCTGTAATCGGGAAGTTTTCTACCGCACGTAATGTTTGTACACCGTAATAAGCTCTACTTGGTACTTCCTTTTCACCTAAAAAATCTTTTTCTATACGTATATCCTTCGTTGCTATCATTTTCATCACCTATACTTTTCATTCTAAATCCCTATTTAAAAAATTCGCCCTCTAAAAATACGAGTATCATTCAGAAGAATTTTTCAGTGTCCACCTTCACTATATAGCACCTTTTTTGAAAGCGCAAACATTTAATTTTCTATATATACCTTTTATAGAAAATCATTCTTCTCCCTTCTTTATTTCCACTCGTTTAATTTGATGCATATCTTTTTCCAGAACTTTAAAAGAAAAGCCGTGTTTTTCAATAATATCTCCTTCAGCAACGATTTGCTTTTGTACCATAATCCAGCCACCAATTGTATCTACATCATCAGCGATTAAGTGTATGCCAAATAAATCATTTACTTCACTAATAAGCACTTTCCCCTCTACAATTTTACAGCCTTCACTTATATGTTCTATAGGCGGGTGTTCATCTTCATCGTATTCATCTCGAATTTCTCCAACAATTTCTTCTAAAATATCTTCTAATGTAACAATCCCTGCTGTACCACCATATTCATCATACAACACAGCTAATGGAATGTGTTTTCTTTGCATTTGTAATAGTAAATCATGAATTGGAATATTTTCTAACACTTCAATAACCGGCCTTGTATATGGCATAATCGAGCACTCCTCGTCCCGATTACCATCCATATAACGAATAAATAAATCCTTTACATTAACCATTCCAATGATTTCATCTTTATCTTCACCAAATACAGGATACCTCGTATATTTTTCTTGTGCGATTATTTTAATATGTGTTTCAAATGGTTCGTCCTCATATAAACCTACAACTTCCGTACGAGGCACCATAATTTCCTTTGCTACTCTATTATCAAATTCAAAAATATTATTTACATATTTAAATTCCCTTTGATTAATCTCTCCGCTCTCATAACTCTCAGATAAGATTAATCGTAATTCTTCTTCCGAATGAGCAACTTCATGCTCAGAAGCTGGATGTAACCCGAATAGTCCTGTTACAAGCCTTGCAGAACCATTTAAAGCCCAAATAAACGGATACATTACTCTGTAAAAGTAAATAAGTGGCTTCGATAATAATAAGCTAACTTGCTCTGCTCTTTGTATGGCGAACGTCTTAGGAGCAAGTTCACCAATAACAACATGTAAAAACGTAATAACTGCAAAAGCAATAATAAATGAAACGGTACTTGCAATTGCAGAAGATAGGTGTAGTTTTAAAAACAACGGCTCAAGTAAATGTTTTATAGTCGGCTCGCCTAACCACCCAAGTCCTAAAGCGGTAATTGTAATACCTAACTGACATGCTGATAAATATTCATCTAAATTTGAAGTTACTTTTTTTGCTGCCAATGCTCCTCGTCGTTTCTCACTAACGAGTTGGTCAATACGACTGCTACGCACCTTAATAATTGCAAACTCAACAGCTACAAAAAAACCTGTTAATGCAATAAGAATGACTACCATCAGTAATTTTAAAATATCCACATATATCCTTTAGCTTTCTTAGCTAAAGTGACACCTCCTTTAAAAAAGAAGTTTCACTTTAGTTTCTTCATTTACTCAAAAGCAACCCTATATAAAATTCACCAATTTCAAACCTCATACAATTCTAAAGGTAGACCATCCGGATCTTGGAAAAAAACAAATTTCTTTCCGGTTATTTCATCAATACGTATCGACTCAGTCTCAACACCACATTCGTTTAAATGTTTTACAGCCTCTTCTATATTTGTAACAGCAAATGCTAAATGTCTAAGTCCAGACGCTTCTGGAAAACTCGGGCGCTCAGGTGGACTTGGGAATGAAAATAATTCAATTTGATACTCTCCCCCTACACATAAATCTAACTTATAAGAATCTCGTTCCTTTCTATATACCTCATTTACCTCTTTAAAACCTAATATCCTGGTATAAAAATCTTTTGATACATCATAATTTGAACAAATAATTGCAACGTGGTGTACTCTACATATATTCATACTCTCTCTATTCCTTTCTTTACCAAAGATGCATATTCTCCCTTGAAATGAAAAACATATATAGCAGAATATCTCTATTAGGGGGCTTACTATGAAATTTATTACTTTTTTCGTGGGACTTATCGTTGTTTTCTTCCTTGCTTATATTGCTAGTAACAATAAGAAACATATTAAATTGAAACCTATTTTCATCATGCTTATTATACAGTTAATTTTAACCTATTTATTATTAAATACAGAATTTGGCCTCATACTTATTCGGGTCATTTCTAGTCTGTTTACAAAGCTACTCGAGTATGCTGCTGATGGTATAAACTTCGTATTTGGCGGCCTTGCCAATAAAGGTGAAATGCCATTTTTCCTTACTGTCTTATTACCAATTGTCTTCATTTCCGTCTTAATTGGTATATTGCAACATTTCAAAATACTGCCATTTTTCATTCGTTGGATCGGTTACTTCCTTAGCAAAATAAATGGTCTTGGGAAATTAGAGTCTTACAATGCTATCGCATCTGCCATTGTCGGCCAATCAGAAGTTTTTATTACGGTCAAAAAACAATTAGCTCAAATTCCAAAACACCGTCTTTATACACTTTGTGCATCTGCCATGTCAACTGTATCTATGTCTATCGTAGGTGCCTATATGACTATGATCGAACCTAAATATGTAGTAACCGCACTCGTTCTCAATTTATTTAGCGGCTTTATTATCGTACTTATCATTAACCCTTACGACGTGAGGGATGACGAAGATATTTTAGAAATAAAAGGTGAAAAGCAAAGCTTTTTTGAAATGCTTGGAGAGTACATTCTAGATGGCTTTCGAGTAGCTATCGTTGTCGGTGCTATGCTTATCGGATTCGTCGCATTAATTAGCTGCATTAATGATCTATTCCTCATTATATTCGGCATTACTTTCCAGCAATTAATCGGCTACGTCTTTGCACCAATTGCGTTTCTTATCGGTGTACCAAGTACTGAAATTGTCACAGCTGGTAGCATTATGGCAACGAAGCTTGTAACGAATGAATTTGTAGCCATGATGGATCTTAGTAAAATTTCTAATAGCCTTTCTCCTCGTACAGTTGGTATTATTTCTGTCTTCCTCGTCTCTTTTGCCAACTTTTCTTCTATCGGCATTATTTCAGGTGCGGTAAAAGGATTAAACGAAGAACAAGGAAACGTCGTTGCCAGATTTGGCCTTAAATTACTATACGGAGCAACTCTCGTTAGCATTTTATCTGCAATTATCGTAAGCATTATGTTGTAATTAGGTAAAATTTTATCATTTTCTTCTCCCTATCTTTTGTATACAATAACGAATAGATGTCTTTATAAATAATCAAGACATCTATTTTTTATACATGTACAATCGCTTTTATTTAGCGTACAATATTTTTTATGTGTTTGAATGCGCTTCTAGATGTATATACTTTGATAGTTTTAAAGGAGAAAAAATGATGAAATCCGATATGAACAAAGATACTCGAGCCAAAAAAGGACGCTCAAAGAAAAAACGCCTACTTTGGTTCCTGCTTATTCCATTACTGGTTGTAGCACTTGGAGCTGGGGGCTATTCCTTCCATATATACAGTAAAGCAAAGTCTGTGTTAAGTAATGCCTATTCTGAACTGGGCCGTGGGGATAAATCCAGCAAACGTGAAAAAGCCGTTAAACCTATGACTGATAACATTTCTGTACTCATTATGGGGGTTGATGAAAGTGAAATCAGGGACAAAAATTACGGAAAAGCAACTCGTACAGATGCACTATTACTTGCCACAATTAATAAAAACGATAAATCTGTTAAGCTTGTCAGTATTCCACGTGATTCACGTGTATACATTAAATCACGTGATAAATACGATAAAATTACACATGCGCACGTATTCGGTGGTGTAGATAGCACGATTGATACGGTAGAGAACTTTTTAGATGTTCCAGTTGACTACTATGTAAAATTCAACTTTAAATCCTTTATCAAAATTGTTGATTCCCTTGGTGGGATTACTGTAGATGTTCCAGTGGAGTTCACAGAACAAAATAGTAAAGATGAAGCAGATGCAGTTCACCTTAAAAAGGGACGTCAACATTTAAATGGAGAGGAAGCACTGGCACTAGCAAGAACTCGTCATATCGATAGTGATTATATGCGCGGTCAACGACAACAGCTTGTTTTAGAAGCTATCGCTCAAAAAGCACTATCACTTAATTCCATTAATAAGATCGGTGGTCTATTAGATGCTGTCGATAAAGACTTAAAAACAAATTTAACTTTTGATGATATGATGACAATTGCAAAAAATTCAATGGATTCCAATTTAAAAATGGACAAAATGCAAGTAGAAGGTACTGATAAATATATAGGTGGTATTTATTATTACGTTCCAAACGAAAAAAGCGTCAATACGATTTCGACAAAACTACAAGAACATCTTGGTGTTACGAATAAAAATGAACATAAAAAATTATAATAAAAAGGCTGCTAGAACTTTCTAGACAGCCTTTTTATTATAATTTTCAACATATTTTTCGTACATATTGTGACAAAAAGAGACAATTATTACAACAGTGTAACATTTTTTATAAAAACATTACACACATAGTGAAAATAATAGTATACTAGTACGTACATAATGTTATTTTCATCATTTTTATACAAAAAATGTAATACATATATTTATACAAAAATTTCTGGGGGGAAATAAATGAAGCTAAGTAAAATACTGATCGGTTCTGCAATTGCTGGAGGCATATTACTTTGTGTTGGCGGATATCAATATGTATCCAAACTAAATAATCAATTAGATACTACTGCATTACCCAATACTTCATTTGAAGGTATTTCTCTCGATGGAAAAAATAAAAAAGATATTCAAGCTATTATTAATCAAAAAATCACTGAATTAGATCAAAAATCACTTACGTACATATTCCAAAACGATAAACAAACTTACACATGGAAAGATTTAGGGATAAATTATAAAGAAAAAGATATTATCGACAAAATCTTTAAAGAACAAGAAGGCAACGCAATAAATCGTTACAAAATGCGGAAACAAGCTGAGAACGGTGAAGTAAAACGTGACTATAAATTAACACCTCAATTAAATACAACTGCTTATAAAAACTTTATGAAGGATAAATATAATGAAACATTAAAAAATCCCGTTAATGCTGAATTAAGTATTGAAGGCACTACAGTAAATATTAGCCAGAGCCAAAATGGAGAAAAAATCGATAAAGAAAAGTTAACTGATTTAACGCAGCAAGCCATTACTTCTGGCACATCTGACGTTACATTACCCGTTACACTATTAAAGCCTGAACGTTCTACAGAAGATATACAGAAAATGGGGATTAAAGAAGTAATTGCTGAATATTCAACTCCAATGGCTGGTCGTAATGGGAATCAATCCTTTAACGTAAATAAGTCAGCTAATACTTTAAGTGGAGTGATTGTCGCACCTGATGAAACATTTAGTTTTAATGGCCGCGTTGGCGTAACGGATGCTGCTCATGGTTATAAATCCGCAGCTGTATATTCACAAGGGAAAGTTATACAAAGTGCAGGTGGAGGCGTTTGCCAAGTTAGTAGTACTTTATATAGCGCAGCTTTAAGAGCAGATTTAGGAATTGTTTCTCGAAGCAATCATTCTATGCCCGTAAATTATTTACCACTTGGGCAAGATGCAGCAGTAGCAGATTATGGTCCAGATTTAAAATTTAAAAACAATACAGGCAATCATATTTATATTCAAGCATTTTCAAATGGAGGTAGTATTACTACACGTATTTTCGGCACAAATACTGGTAAAAATGTTGAAGTTTCTTCTCAAGTAATTAGTAGAACTAATGATAAAATAACAGCAGTTACATATAAAAAAGTTACACAAAACGGTGAAGTAATATCTAATGGGCAAATTTCAAAAAGCGTATATAAAAGCGCTCCAAAAGAATAAGACACTATTAAACGAACAAATTTCAAAAAGAAAAAGGCGTGAATAAGTCACGCCTTTTTCTTTTGCAATAATACTAAAAAGGTTGCAAGATGGTCTTTCGTTTCTTCTAACGACCACATACGATTTCCTTGCTTCGCAGCTAATACGCACGCCTCTTCCCAAGCATCCTTTTTCTTCATATATAATAATTCATCGCGTAATTTCAAAACAATTTCTTCGTCCTCTTGCTCTATAAACTCTTCCATCACGCCTACTACTTCATCCTCATGGATACTTAACGTACAATACGATTTGAAAAAATATTGTAATGTCGTATACATATTTACTCCCCCTTCTTATTTATCAGATGGATAAGAAGTAATGATCTTATATCCTAAATCTCCTGACTTATCTCTCGCTAAAACAGTAACAGTTTTGACTAACTTGTCTTTTACATTCATATTTTTCTTTATTACCGTTTTTCCAACCGGGAATGAATGTGTTGTATTTAATACGAGACGAGCCTCTTTAGAATTTTTTAACCAATCTTGAATTTCCTTATCATGCTGCTTCAAACTATCTTTTACAGCTTTCGTTGCCGTTTCCTTGTCATAGTATGTACTTGCTGCTGATACTTTATCTGTCTTCAAGCGATTCTTCAAATCTTCTTCTGATTTGCCTACATGTCTTTCAATCGTGTGACCATTTTTAGGTGGCCCTTCCATTTCGTCTAAAATATTATCACTAATTTTTTCTACTGATGTCGATTGATTCCCTGTTTGTTTCTCTGTTTTTTGTTCTTTTCCTGCACATCCACTTAAGATCAGTATTAATGCCAATAAACTACTCAAGAAAAGACTACTTATTCGTTTCATCATATCACCTCTTTCATGATTATTATCGTAACTTCACTAAAAGTCAATTTCACACCGAAAAAACATATACATTTTTCAAATTCCTCATCTATTTTTCATAAAATCGCTATTTTTGACCTTTTATAAATATACCCCTATGTTTTTATAATTATTTCCCAAGTTTAAACACCTATAAAAACACCAAATAAACCCTTTAAACAAAGGGTTTATTTGGTGTTTTTAAGTTATATAAATATACCCCTTATTACATATACCCAATACCTATATAAGGTATATGAATGGTGTTTTATCAACGTTTTCTACATTATGTAAATTTGCACTTGCCTATACAATGGAAATATGGTGTAATGCAAAAAAAGATAAAGGATTTTAAACAATGGCTGAAACAATTCAAAACTTCTTAACAGACTATTATTCAATCGCAATTCCACTTAGCATCTTAATCAACATAGTCATTAGTCTTTTAGGCGTTATCCCTAGTATTTTTTTGACCGCTATTAACATACAGCTCTTTGGTGTAACAAATGGAACTATTATTTCGATCGCTGGTGAGGCATTAGGGGCTATTATCTCGTTTTATATTTATCGTATAGGTCTTCAGAAATTCACTCACAGCAAAGTAAATAAGTATCCAAAGGTAGAACGCCTACTTTATGTAGAAGGTAGAGAGGCCTTTCTACTCGTCCTATCGTTCCGCCTCATTCCTTTCATTCCGTCTAGTATCGTGACTTTATTTGCAGCTCTAGGCAAAATGTCATTACTATCCTTCAGTATTGCCAGTACAATAGGTAAAATACCGGCATTGTTAATCGAGGTATATTCTGCATACCATGTCATGAATGGCACAAATGAAGCGAAGTGGATTGTAACAATCGCAGGTTGCATTGGGTTGTATTATTTGTGGAAAAAATGGAGAAAAAAATAAAGAAGGAGCCTATGCTCCTTCTTTATTTTTGAGGTATTTTATTAATAGCTATCCTCTAAAGCCTTAGTTGATACCAACAGCACTAAATGATTGCTTAACTGCTGCTACTTCTGCAGAATTCGCACCATATAAGTCAGCTGCAGCTTGTACTGCACCAGCACGAGCTTGGCTAAATGTAGTAGATTGCGTGTAATATTGTGTGTTTGCACGGTAGTAAATTGCACCTAGCTTATCTTTACCGATACCAGTCACAGTTACACCGTAATGTGTTCCGCCATTTGCTAATAAATAAGCTTGTTTATTAATAATACCACTGTTTGTATGAACCCCACCGTTATCACTTGAACCTGTGTAACGCTTAGAATAATGATCTGGATCACCATACTTCGTAGGGTCACTCATAGAACGAAGCGCATCTCCCGCTTTACCAGGTGTGTAAATATCTTCACCAATCTCCCAATCTGGGTTACGGTTATCATAGAATTCTACTAAAGTACCAAAGATATCAGAAATTGCTTCATTTAAAGCTCCTGATTCATTTTGATAAATTAAATTAGAACTATTTTCCGTAACTGCATGCGTTAATTCGTGACCAATTACATCAATTCCACCAGATAATGAAGTGAACGTTACACCATCACCATCTCCATATACCATTTGTGATCCGTTCCAGAATGCATTATTATAATTACTTCCGTAATGAACTGTTGATTTTAACGGTGCTCCTGCATCATTAATAGAATTTCTATTAAATGTAGCTTTATAGTAATCATATGTTTTACCTGCATAGTAATGAGCATCTACTGCTGCTGCATCATACGCTGCATTGAAAACATTATCTGCATCTGCCCATAATGTTCCTGGTAATGTTGAGCGGTTTTTCGCATCATATGTGAAAATCGTTGCTCCGCGCGTATTATCTTGTAAATAGTAAGAAGATCCAGATAATGTTGTATTAAGCGACTTCGTATCTCCTAATACCCCTTTACCAGTTCCTACTTTATTTGTTCCTGTTACAGGCTTTACAACTGCTTTTGCATCTTGCTTAGGAGCCTCTTGTTTAACTGGTGACTTATCATCATTTGTCACATGATCGATTGTATTAAACTTATTTAATACTTTACCGCTTTCTGCCTCAATGAAATAGTAGTAGTTTCCTGGACTTGGATCTAAGAAGTTTAAATTCACAACATATGCGTATGTTGTATCTTCACCGTTTTGATATACATATAAGTCCGCTTTTGGTTCTACCTCATATTTAGGTGTAATCCCTAAATCTTTTTGCGCAATTTCAATTGCTTTTGCGCCTTCAATCTTATTTTTATTTTTCAGCTTGTCTTTTTTGTCTAAATCAGCCGCAACTGTTCCAGACAATACTTTTAAAGAGCCATCTTTACTCACATGAGCTACTTGAGTAGAACCCCATACAGGTACTCCTTCGTATACTTGTTGCAAACGTACTACCGTTGAATCAGTTACAGCATCTTTCTTCACTTGTTTCACTTTGAAAGAATCTTGCGCACTCTTTTCCCCTAACTTGTAATCGCCTTTTGCCGCGTTTAAGTAATCAAACACAACAGATTCTGCTTTCTTACCAGTTGCTTCAGTTAGATCACCAGAAATAAACTCTGGTGACTGTACTGTCTCATTGTACTTCTTCGTAGAGAGCACATTTTTAGAATCCGCAAACGCAGAGCCTGTCCCTCCAAACGTAGTAACTGCCATTCCTGTCGCTAACACTAATGCTAAACTTTTCTTTTTCATGAACCTTCCCCCTAATAAATTATTTTTTGAAAAAGAGTAGTTTCATATTAGCATTATGTTTTCACTATTAATATACTAAAAATTCAAATAATTTTTTTCTCAAGTTTTGTAGAATTTTGAGGAACAAATATTGAAAAACCCCTTTCCGGTTGGAAAGGGGTTTTTTATTAAGAATTTACCAATTCAACTACTTTTTCTCCTTGACCATAGATATCCGATGTCCAAGCATATTGTGGTTCCAATACTACCAATACAGCTATCAAAGCCAAAGCACCAATAATTATTTTCTTTTTCATACTATTTTCCTCCCTTTTCTTCTAATAAATTAATTGCTAGTTTATAGTAATTATTACTTTCCCTATACTCTAATAATTCTTCATGGTATCCCGCTAGTTCTAAATACACCATTTTTAATTCTTTTTTATTCTCTTCACTTCTAAAGAACGGGATTGCCTCAACCTCTAAAAACTTTTTATAAACATCTTTAGTTTCAAAATATTTATGCTTAAGTATTAAAAGTATATATAGCATACTTTTATACTTTTCATCCCTCTTCGCGACATCTATCCCTTTATCAATCCAATCTTTTGCTTCTTCAAATTCTTTTAATTCAATGCACTGCAAAGCGATCTCATATACTGCATCAATATAATTTAAATCCTCTTCCTTTTTGTACTTTAGACATTGCAAATAATAGTCTTTAGCTTTCGCATAATCTTTTAAGTTATAGTACAAGAAGCCTAAATTATTTAAAGCAATAGCTATTATACTTTCTTTATCGGCAAAAGAATTTGCTTCTCTCAAAATATTATTATAAATAGCTAGTGCTTCATTATATTGTTTTTTTTGTATATAACTCAATGCAATAAGTAACTGGCAATTTATCACATAACGGAATTTATATTCATTCTTAAATCCTTCCATTGCTACATTAGCAAAATGTAAAGTCATATGTTCAACTTCCAATTCATTATAAACAAGAGCTAAGTTGAAATATATTCCATTTTCATGATAACCTTGTTCCTTTGCCATTACTTCTGTTCGAGTCAAATACTCCAATGCCCTCTTATATCTATGTTGTAAAAAATAATACAAGCCTTTGCTATACGTATATAATAATTTTTGGAATGGTGAATACTTTTTGTACATCTTCTTTAAGCTCTCTAATTCTTCTTTGACAGCAGGAAAATCTCTCTTCATAATTAAATACCGCGTATAAAGTAACTTATAATAATTTATAATTTCAAAATCCAAAACATGCTTCATTTCACCTTGTAATTCTTCATATATGCGCTCTACTTGTGGCTTGTCCAAATGAACTAATGCATTTAACCATTCATCCAGCTTCCCCTTCACATCTTCTTCTACATCTCTCAAATCCGTCACGGCAATTTCTAATCTTGCGCAGAGCAATTGTAGAATCTCTTCTGATGCTTCGATCTTTCCATTTTCGATTTTACTTAAGTATGAGACAGAACAAATGCCCTGACATAATTCTTCTTGTGTCATTTTTTGCTGTAGCCGCTTATAAAAGACTTGTTTGCCTATCTTTTCTAATGTTTGTTGCATTGTCCTCCTCCATTCTCATTTACCCCCATTACTTTAATAATACATAAAATCTTGAGAAATATAAATTGATAAATGTTAATTTTCTAAAAAATATGCAATATTTCATTTTTTTCCCACTTGACTATACTTTCATATCCATTCTTTGCTACGAGCCGTGAAAAATTGGTATACTATAACCAAATTATGGAGGTGTTTTCGCGATGACTTATTATAAAGACGATAGCTATGCCTTACATACAGATTTATATCAAATTAATATGGCTTATACATATTGGAAAGATGGTATTCATAACCGCCGCTCGGTGTTTGATTTATACTTTCGAAAACTTCCATTCGAGAATGGTTATGCTGTTTTTGCTGGTCTTGAAAAAATTGTAGAGTACATAGAAAACTTCAGCTTTACCGAAAGCGATATCGCTTATTTAGCAGAATTACAATTTGAAGAAGAATTTCTTCAGTATTTACAAAATATGAAATTCACTGGGACGATTCGAAGTATGCAAGAAGGTGAAGTTGTCTTTAATAACGAGCCTTTATTACGTGTCGATGCACCACTCGGCGAAGCACAAATTATTGAAACCGCCCTGTTAAACATTGTGAATTACCAAACATTAATTGCAACGAAAGCAGCTCGTATGAAGCACGCTGCAAATAACGATGAACTTTTAGAATTCGGCACAAGACGTGCCCACGAGTTCGATGCAGCCCTTTGGGGTACACGTGCTGCCTTTATCGGTGGTTTCTCATCTACGAGTAACGTACGGGCTGGGAAACGCTTCGGAATACCTGTAGCCGGCACACATGCACACTCTTTCGTTCAAGCATACCGTGATGAATATGTTGCGTTTAAGAAATACGCTGAAACTCATAAAAAATGCGTCTTTCTCGTTGATACATATGACACATTAAAATCTGGTGTTCCAAATGCAATTCGCGTGGCGAAAGAGTTCGGGGATCGCATCGATTTTTACGGAATTCGCCTTGATAGTGGTGATATGGCTTATTTATCTAAAAAGGCAAGAAAACTACTAGATGAAGCTGGCTTTACACATACAAAAATTATTGCTTCTAGCGATTTAGATGAATACACAATTATGCACTTAAAATCTCAAGGAGCAAAAATTGATGTATGGGGCGTTGGAACAAAATTGATTACCTCCTTTGAGCAACCAGCTTTAGGAGCTGTTTATAAACTCGTTGCGATTGAAGATACTGATGGAAAATTAAATGATACAATTAAAATTTCATCTAACCCTGAAAAAATTACTACTCCAGGACTGAAACGAATTTATCGCATTATCAATCGAGTGAACGATCATGCTGAAGGCGATTATATTGCATTAGATTGTGAAGAACCAGGAAAAGAAGAGCGCCTAAAAATGTTTCATCCTGTTCACACGTATATAAGTAAATTTGTAACCAACTTTGAAGCACGCGAACTGCATAAAGACATTTTCGTTAACGGTGAAAGAACATATGAACTACCAGGCATATTAGATATTCAAAAATATAATGAACAAAGTCTCGCACTATTTTGGGAAGAATATATGCGAACTTTAAATCCTGAAGAATACCCTGTCGATTTAAGTCAAGAATGCTGGGATCATAAAATGAATTACATTCAAACTGTTCGAGAACAAGTTGAAAAAAATATACAAAAATAAAACAGAGAAGCTGCCCTTCTCTGTTTTTTTCAATGCTATATATCTTTGTAAAAAATATATTAAAATAACAAGACAAATATTTTTTATTTGTAAATTTTAATATTACGTTATTTATTTTAAAAATAATATTTGTTATTATTTTATTGAGTCAATTTCAACAGAATAACCTAAAAAAGAGGACGCAGGTTGCGTCCTCTTTTTTATCCCGCATTAACGGGCAGTAAGACCCCCCACCTCAAAATTCAGCGAAAGCAAAGGCGTTAGATGGGGGATCAACTGCCCGTAAAAGCCCGATTGGTTCAACTAATAATCAGTGGGGGATAAAGCCCCCCCCACTGATTAAAGTTTCACTTTATAAATCTTTCACTCGTAGTACACGCATTGCATTTAACACTGCCAGTAGTGTCACACCAACATCTGAGAAAACAGCTTCCCACATTGTTGCAATACCGAAGGCACCAAGTAATAAAACTAATCCTTTTACTCCTAATGCAAAGATAATATTTTGCCACACAATGCGTCGTGTACGTTTGGCAATGTTTACAGCTGTTGCAATTTTTGAAGGCTCATCAGTCATAATAACAATATCTGCTGCTTCAATTGCTGCATCTGATCCTAAACCACCCATTGCAATACCAACATCGGCTCTTGCTAATACCGGTGTATCATTAATACCATCACCAACGAAAGCAACTTTTTCTTTTCCATGCTTCGCTGCATCAATTTTTTCAATCTCTTCTACTTTTTGTTGCGGTAATAGTTCTGCGTGAACTTCATCTAAACCTAATTCTTTACCAACAGCTTCACCAACTGGTTTTGCATCACCAGTTAACATGACTGTCTTCTTAATACCTAGTTCTTTTAACCTTTGAATTGCTTGTTTTGAATCTTCTTTTACCTCATCAGAGATAACAATATAACCTGCATATTTTCCATCTACAGCAACGTGAACTAATGTACCTACTGTTTCTGGTTGCTTAAATGTAATGTTCTCTTTTCTCATTAATTTAGCATTACCTGCAAAAATTTCTTTTCCTTGTACTTTTACGACTGTACCGTGACCAGAAATTTCGTTATAATCATCGATTATTTTTTCATCAACTGATTTTCCATATGCATTTCGAATCGATTGTGCAATTGGATGGTTAGAATACACTTCAGCAAATGCTGCATACTCTAATAATTCTTCATTTGTAATGCCTTCGCTTGGTTCCATTTTTGTAACTTTAAAGACACCTTTTGTTAATGTGCCTGTTTTATCAAAAACAATATATTTCACATCATTTAAAGCTTCTAAATAGTTACTTCCTTTTACTAACACACCACTTTTAGATGCGCCACCGATACCTCCAAAGAATCCAAGAGGAATAGATACAACTAACGCACATGGACAAGAGATTACTAAGAACACTAAAGCTCTATAAATCCAATCAGAGAATGTAGCTCCTTCTAGAATAAGTGGTGGAATAAACGCCATGATCGCTGCTGTAATTACTACAACTGGAGTGTAGTAACGCGCGAACTTCGTAATAAAGTTTTCTGTTGGCGCTTTTTTACTGCTTGCATTTTGAACTAAATCTAAAATTTTTGATACAGTTGATTCACCAAATTCTTTTGTAACTTCAATTGTTAATACACCATTTTGGTTCACAAAACCACTTAATACATCATTTCCAACTTCAACTTCACGTGGTACAGATTCACCAGTCAATGCTGAAGTATCTACCATTGATGTTCCTTCAACTACTTTTCCGTCTAACGGTACTTTCTCACCAGGTTTCACGATAATATAATCGCCGATTTGTACATCTTCTGGTGATACTTGTTTCGTTTCATTTCCAACCTTTACATTAGCGTAATCAGGACGAATATCCATTAATGAAGTAATTGATTTTCGAGAACGGTTTACCGCAATACTTTGGAATAGTTCTCCTACTTGATAGAATAACATTACTGCAACCGCTTCTGGGTATTGTTGAATTGCGAAAGCTCCTAGTGTTGCAATTGCCATTAAGAAGTTCTCATCAAACACTTGACCACGAGTTATGTTTCTTACTGCTCTCCAAACGATATCTCCACCGATTAATACATACGCAAGGACGAATAACGGAATTGTGATCATTTGTGGTAAGCCAGCTAATGCAGCAATTGCTGTCAAAATTCCGCCGACCACTAATCGTCCTACCATCTTTTTCACATTTGCTTCACCATGATCATGACTATGTCCATGGTCATGACCACCCTTTTCTTCACGAACAACTTTCACATCTGGTTCTAACTTTTGAACGACATTTGTTATATTAGCTACAGTCGCTTCTAGTTCCCTTTTATTCGCTACTTCAACTCGTAATTTCTTTGATACGAAATCAACAGTTGCTGCTGAAATGGTCGGCATTTCTTTCACTTTATTTTCAATCTTCATCGCACAATTTGCGCAATCTAAACCTTCTAATATAAACACTTCTTTTGCCATTTTTGTGTTTTTTTCTTCTTGCACTTTAATGTGCGGTTCTAATTTTGTAACGAGTTGTTTTGCTTCTGTAACAACTTCGCTTTCTTTATTTTGCGCTGTTTCTAAAACCATTGTTTTTGTCGCGAAATTTACAGAGCAAGAATTTACTCCTTCTATATTTCCAACACCTTTTTCAATTTTCATTGCACAGTTCGCACAATCTAAACCTTCTAACATCAGTTTCTTTTTCACTAATGCTTCAGCCATCGTTCTCCCTCCTCGCGTTCTATTTATTCTTCCTCGTTTACGTGTTCAAACGCTTGCTCGAAGATATGAATTACGTGTTGGTCAGCTAACGAATAATAAACGACCTTTCCTTCTTTACGATTCTTTACAAGTTTCGCTTGCTTTAACACACGAAGCTGATGTGAAATAGATGATTGTGTCATTCCTAATAAATACGCTAAATCACAAACACACATTTCAGCTTCAAATAACGCATGTAATATTCTCGTACGTGTACGATCGCCTAATACTTTAAATAATTCTGCTACTTTACTTAAACTTTCATCCGTTGGAATTGTTTGTTTTACTTGATCAACAACTTCTTCATGAATTATCGTTTGAGAACATGTCTCTTGTGGTGTTTCTACTTTATTTCCAGCCATTATAGCTCACCTCTTTATTTGAACATATGAACAATCATTCATATATCTTATACCTTTATTATATGAGCGTCCATTCATATGTGTCAATGAAATCTCATACATTTTTTTGAACATTTCGTTCACATTTAAAAAAGATCTACACATATTTTCCGCATCCATTACATTCTCATACAAAAAAGAATATACACTTTGCACAAAAGAAAAAGCCTTGCGCGTTCCCTAGACGCACAAGGCTTACTATACTTATATCCCTTTTAACTAAGCTTTTAATTAGCTTGTTCTAAATTATCCTGCGAACTTCCATCGTCTTTTAAATGACTATGTTTTTTCGAATAAACAAAGTATACAACTACTCCAATTGCTAACCAAATACCGAAGTAGATCCATGTTGTTAATGGTAGGTTAAACATTAAGAATAGACAACATGCGATTGAAATAAGCGGTAGCGTTGGTACAAGTGGTACCATAAAGCCACGTTTTAAGTTCGGATGTGTTTTACGAAGAATAATAACTGACACACCTACCATCGCAAATGTTAACAATGCTCCAATATTCGCTAAATTCGACAATTCTTTTAAATCGATAAATCCAGCAATTAAAGCACTACCAATACCTGTTAACCAAGTTGAAAATACTGGTGCTTCTGTCTTTTTATTAATTTTCGCAAATGATTTTGGTAATAAACCATCACGGCTCATCGCGAAGAATACACGTGTCGTTGCATAAATGTAAGCAAAGATTACAGCCATAATACCAATTACAGCTCCAACTGCGATTACACCTGCTACTTTATCTTGTCCTACAACTTCTAACACATATGCCATAGCTTCTGGTACATCTAATTCTTTATAAGAAACCATACCTGTCATAACGAGACATACTACAACATAAATAATTGTACAAATAACTAACGAAGCAATAATACCAATCGGTAAATCACGTTGTGGATTTTTTACTTCTTCAGCAGAAGTTGCTAATGCATCAAATCCTAAGAAAGCAAAGAATACTGCTGCTCCGCCGGCAAAGATTCCGCTAATACCGTATGGTGCAAATGGTGTCCAGTTTTCTGGTTGTACGTAGAACGCACCAACTGCAATGAATAAAATAACAATACCAATTTTAATTAATACCATTATGTTATTCACACGCTTACTTTCTTTCGTACCTCTTGATAGTAACCAAGTTAAAACTAATGTAATGACTACTGCTGGTAAATTCACGATCCCACCTTGTGATGGAATCTTTAACAACTCTGTTGGAATTTCTAATCCGAATCCACTCACTAAGTTATTAAAATAACCTGTCCATCCACCTGCTACCGCAGCAGTTGTTACGACATATACAGATAGTAATGTCCATCCCATTAGATGGGCAATAAACTCACCAATTGTCGCATATGAATATGTGTACACACTACCTGAAACCGGAAGTGTAGATGCAACTTCTGCATAACATAATGCTGCAAATCCACAAACAATCGCTGCAATCATGAATGAAAAGATAACTGCTGGACCAGCATCTCTTGCTGCTACTAATCCTGTTAATACTAGTACTCCTGTACCAATTATCGCACCAATCCCTAGCATTGTTAGGTCAAATGCCCCTAGCGTTTTCGTTAAAGTTTTACTTTTACTTTCCCCTAACAATTGCGTAACGGATTTCTTTTTAAATAGGTTGGCCACGATGTATGCCCCCTTTTGCCAAGAAGAGCTAAGAGATATTCACTCTTAGCTCTTATCATGTTGGTTTATATATTGTTCGATTTTGTTTTGTATAATGCTTCTATTAGCAAGATACTGTTTCTGCTTCTAATAATTCTTTAGCACCTTTGTACTCTACACTGTGAGCTTCTGCAACTGCTTCGAATGTTACATAGCCATCTAATGTGTTAATACCTTTTAGTAATGCAGAGTTGCCTAAGCAAGCTTCTTTGTAGCCTTTGTTAGCAATTTGTACTGCGTATGGTACTGTTACGTTTGTTAATGCAAGAGTTGATGTACGTGGAACCGCACCTGGCATGTTTGCAACTGCATAATGAACAACGCCGTGTTTTTCGTAAGTTGGGTTATCATGAGTTGTAATACGGTCAGTTGTTTCGAAAATACCACCTTGGTCAATCGCGATATCTACAACAACAGAACCTGGTTCCATTGATTTAATCATTTCTTCTGTTACAAGTTTTGGCGCTTTTGCACCTGGGATTAATACTGCACCAATTACAAGATCAGACTCTTTTACAGCTTCTGCAATATTGTACGGATTAGACATTAAAGTTTTTACTTGGTTTCCGAAAATGTCATCTAATTGACGAAGACGTTCTGCACTTAAGTCGATGATTGTTACATCCGCACCTAGTCCAACTGCAATTTTAGCAGCATTTGTACCAGCTTGTCCACCACCGATGATTGTTACTTTACCACGTTTAACCCCTGGAACACCTGCAAGTAAGATACCTTTACCGCCTTTGTTCTTCTCAAGGAATTGTGCACCAATTTGTGCAGCCATACGACCAGCTACTTCACTCATAGGTGCAAGTAATGGTAGAGAACGGTTTTCTAATTGTACTGTTTCATATGCAATAGAAACAACTTTCTTTTCGATTAATGCTTTTGTTAATTCTGGTTCTGGAGCTAAGTGTAAGTATGTGAATAAGATTAAACCTTCGCTGAAGTGTTTGTATTCGCTTTCAATTGGTTCCTTAACTTTCATAACCATTTCCATGTTCCAAGCTTCTTCAGCTGTATCAACAATTTTTGCTCCTGCTTCAACATACTGAGCATCTGTGAAACCAGATCCTAAACCTGCACCCTTTTGAATGAATACTTCGTGATTGTTACGAATTAAATGTACAACACCTGCTGGTGTCATTGCCACACGGTTTTCGTTGTTTTTAATTTCTGCTGGTACCCCAATACGCATAATGAAATGCCCCCTTATAATTAACAGAAAAAAGAAAGTCTTTTTTCTTTTTGTAATAATTAATAACTTATGTCCTTATTCTAGCATAACTTAAAAGTTATGAAAACGCTAACATACTATATTTTTAAAGTTTATATATTTAGAATAGTGTAAATATATGGAACATTGATTCTATTAGTCTCTTTGTTCCATCTCGTTATCTATCAATCTATTTTTATTATACTCCTTTAAAATAAACAGCAATCATTTATTATTCGACAATAATGTAACAATGTAAGAAACACCAATGATGCCGTATACATATACATCTATGAGTTTAAACAATACTTTAGGGATATATTCTTTCCAAAAAAAACAGCTGCTAGCATTTAGCTAGCAGCTGGATAACTTATAAATAACTTGGAAAATAAATCATCTGTTGTTTCAGTAATTTTATCAAACAGATCACTTTCTTCCTCTTCTTGCTCTTTTAACATCTTAATTGTTTCACGTGCATCTTCAGGATAATCGGTAATGATACCATCTACGTTCAATTTATAATATCCCTTTAAACTTTCCATATCATTTACTGTCCATACGTAAATTGGTTTGTTTAACTTCCTTGCTTCTTTTACTAATTTCTTATTTAACATGTATTCTTCTGCTACATAAAAATCAGCTTTCACATTCTTTAAGTTGGCTCTACTTGCATACAGTATATATCCGACTTTTATATCTGAATTTGCACGCTTAAACTCTTTTATAAGTGGGTAATGTAACGTTTGAATAACACATTGCTTCTCAAATTCATTATCTTTAATCGTTTTTAATACTTTATTTACAAAATCTTTTTCACCACCATGAAGCTTCACTTCAATGTTAAGTTTGATTTTACCCTTAGCCAGCTTAATGATTTCATCAAGTGTACTGATTTGTCCTGAAAACCCATCTTGACTAAGGGTAAGCTGCCTTAACTCGTCCATCGTTAAATCCGAAACATGAACATTAGCATTAGCAAGACGTTTCAACTTCAAATCATGTATAACTGCTAGTTCACCGTCTTTCGTTTGTAGTACATCAATTTCAGCGTAGTCTGCTTTCGCATCAATAGCTCCCTGCACAGCTTCTTTCGTATTTTCTACACCTTTTGAAATATAACCGCGATGAGCCATAATAATCGGTTCTTTATATGTGTTTGTAATAAAGGTCACAATGAAAGCAACAACCATTCCCGCCGTAATAATTCCTACAATATATACACCAATAAATTTCCAACGATGTTTTTGGAAGAAACATTTATCTGCCTTCGTCTTTGAATAATCTAATCCTTCTTCTAATAAAACATCTTCGACTGGAACCTTTTGTAAATACAATCTTGTTAACGCCATAATATAGAACGGCGTCATAATAAAGCTAAATAGATACAATGTACTTGTTAGGAAAACTGAAATAGTTGACTCTGCTAGTAGTGCAAATGTCCCTTCTGGGTTTGTAAATTCATATACTCCCCACAGACAAAGTAAATAAATTCCTACACATAAAAGAAAAACAATTCCTACAGATATGAAAAAACCTACTAAAAAGAACAACACTTTAAAGAAGCTTTCTTTTACTAAGTTTGCGCTTTTGCGTGCTGCCGTACGGAACGGCTTCTCCTCTAAAACAATAATAGGTAAAACAAAAATCCAACGAAGGTTCAAATAGGCAACTACAGCAAAGAAAGTATAATATCCAACTTGCCCCATTGTTGTCTTAAATAGTTCACCTGTAATAAAATTAGGAATTTGAATTTCAGGAATCAATGCAGATTTATATCCCATACTTAATAGTGGTAATAGTACAACTGCATATAAAACAAATCCAGGTAAGCAATATGTAAACAGAGAAGGTAAATACGTTACTGTTTTATATAAAATCGGACGTAATCTCACCTTTTGCCTTTTATGAGCGAAGTACGAAATGATAATAAGTACTGCAAACTCTGTAAAGATCAGAAACAATGCCAATATAGATAAAATTACAATCGCTAAAATCCCGTATGGTGTTTTCAAAAATGCTAATAACTCATCATTTGTTGCGTTTGCATACCCACCAAAGTACAACAACTTATTGAAAATAATACCGAAAAGTGGGATAAACACAATCGCTGCTAATAATTTATAAGCAAGTTGGAATGTTAACACATTCCAAAAAGCAAATCTAACAGTTTGAAAGGAATGTCTCATTACTCCTGGTATAGATAGTCTTTTACGGTGTTGCATATATTCCTCCACATTCTAAAACGATATTTGAGATGGATTCCACATTTCCATTTCTAACCCATCCCTTTAATAATAATATATTCCGCTTAACATGAACACTCTTATACATACAATGAAAAAAGTGATGGCTACTTCCCATCACTTTTTCACTTACTCTATTTTTTCTCTAACCCTTGCCCAAATGCTTTCAAAAAACTAAAACCGAATGTAATGGCTCTATTGATATCTGGATCTTTTAATACTTTAAAGAAATCCATCACTTTTGTTTTTTTACCACTTTTTAATTCATCTGTTGCAAATTGCAATCCAGTGACTAAGCTCGAGGTAATTTGCTTCGTTACTTCTGGGTCAACTGAGGATAGTGCTTCCCCCGCACCCATCATATTGTTAAGTGCATTTTTAACTGGTTCACGATTTAATTGCTCCACAGCGATTTTTGAAACATCTTCCTTCGCAGCAAGTAAACTAATCGCCGCATCTAATATTCCAGCCTTCTGCAACTGCGCTAACAGCTGCATCGTTTCTTCTACTGCTTCACGATTATTAGATAGCTCATTTAGAAGTTCATCTGCTACTTGCTGTTTCTGTTCTTCCTCTGTTACAACTTTCTTTTTAATTAAAGTAATTTCTTTCGCCACTATCTCCGCCCCCTAGTCCACGAGTGATACATATTGTTTTCTTTGCCATTTTTGCTCGATTTCAACACCATTTTGCGGATTACGCTTTTTATCTCGCGGGTTTGAAGATGGTAACGGACGATTTCCTTTTTCACGTAATACACGCATTTTCACCATCGTTTGTTTGTACGCCGGTGTACACGTATAAAGGTCTGTTGCCGTCCCAGTTAAAATATTGATCGCTTCTTCATTTATCGTTGCATGCATCGGTAAGTATAGCTCTTTCCCCGTTACACGATCAGTAATAAGCGCTTGTACTTTAATTTTGCCAAATGGTGATGCTAATTCTACAAGACCACCATCTTTCACATTGCGTTCTATAGCAAGTTCAGGTGAAATTTCAACGAACACTTCAGATACTTTAGATAAAATACCAGCCGACTTATTCGTCATATTCCCTTCATGGAAATGTTCTAGCATACGTCCATTATTTAAAAGTAAATCATACTCATCTGGCGCTACAACTGGTGGTACCCATTCATCTAATGATAAACGAGCTAGTTTATCTGGGAAGTTAAATCCGTCTACATATAATAGCGGTGTATCACTACCATCATGGCTACCCCAACATAAACTATTCCATCCTTCTAGACGATCGTACGTTGCTTGAGAGTATAACGGTGCAAGCGATGCAATTTCGTCCATAATTTCACTTGGACTTTCGTAATTCCAATCCCCGCCGAGTGCACGAGCAACTTTTTGTAAAATCCACCAATCTGGTTTTGAATCACCCAGTGGTTTTAATACTTCATATAATCTTTGAATACGTCGCTCTGTATTCGTAAACGTTCCTTCTTTTTCTAAGCTTGGTGCCGCTGGTAAAATAACATCAGCAAAACGAGCTGTTTTTGATAAGAACATATCTTGAACAACGAGGAAGTCTAAATTCGCTAAAATATGTTGCACATGGTTCGCATTAGAATCGACTAAAGCCATTTCTTCTCCCATGACATACATACCACGTAGTTTTCCTTCTTCTGCCGCAAGTAACATTGCAATATTATTTAATCCTGGTGCTTTCGGAATCGTTGTGCCGTATGCTTTTTCAAACTTAGCACGAAGCGTATCATCCGATACTGCTTGATAACCTGGAAGCCAGTTTGGTAATGTCGCCATATCACAAGCACCTTGTACATTATTATGACCTCGTAATGGATATGCGCCTGCACCAGGACGACGATAGTTCCCCGTAACAAGCAGTAAATTTGAAATAGCAGCAGATGTTGTACTTCCTCCTGTATTTTGCGTTACACCCATTCCCCAAAGTATACAAGTTCCATCTGCTTCATATACCATACGAGCCATTTCTTTCAGGTTTTCTTTCGAAATCCCCGTAATTTCTTCTGTATAATCAAGCGTATACTTTTCTAGCATTATGCTATATTCATCAAAGTTCTTCACATTTTCAGCTATGAACTTTTTATCATGCCAATCTTGATCAATAATATATTTCGTAATACCAGCAAGCCATACGTAATCCGTACCTTGGCGCGGATGAATAAATAAATCCGCACGCTCTGCCATTTCATGTTTACGAAGGTCTGCTACAATCAGTTTTTGCTCGTGTAATTTATGAGCGCGTTTTACACGCGTCGCAAGTACAGGGTGTCCTTCTGTTGGATTCGCACCAACGATAATGACAAGGCCTGCTTCAGCTATATCTTTCACTGTTCCTGCATCTCCGCCCATACCGACAGTTTTAAATAAACCATCTGTTGCTGGAGATTGACAATAACGAGAACAATTGTCTACATTATTCGTTCCATATATTTGTCGAGCTAGTTTTTGCATAAGGTAATTTTCTTCATTTGTTACTTTCGATGAAGAAATAAATCCAAATGCATCGCTGCCGTATTCAGATTTAATATGCTGCATGTTAGAAGCAACAACTTCTAATGCTTCTTCCCATGAAGCTTCAACAAACATATCTCCTTGGCGAATTAATGGCTTCGTAATGCGATCTTCACTGTTTACAAAGTCCCATCCAAATTTACCTTTTACACATGTGGAAATACCATTAACCGGTGCATCTGAAACAGGTTGCACTTTTAATATATGGCGATCTTTCGTCCATACTTCGAATGAACAACCGACACCACAAAATGTACAAACTGTTTTTGTTTTATTCACTTTCGTCTTACGCATCGCAGCCTCTACTTCTGAAACCGCTAAAATACTACTATATCCAGGCTCTACATCTTTTACAAAATCAATCATCGGATCTAACACATCTGGTTTTAATCCTGTCATAAATCCAGCTTCACCTAACATGGATTTCTCCATCAACGCATTACATGGACATACTGTTACACACTGCCCGCAACTTACACAAGATGAGTCATTTATACTTACACCATTATCCCATATAACACGCGGACGATCTAAGCTCCAGTCTATCGATATAGTTTCATTAACCTGTAGGTTTTGACATACTTCTACACACTGTCCACAAGCAATACATTGATTTGGATCATACCGATAAAACGGATGTGACATATCCACTTCACAAGCACTTACTTTCGGCTCATACGGATATTTCTGTTCTTCAATTCCCATCATATGTACGGTGTTATGGACTTTACAATTACCATTATTGTTATCACACACGGTACAATACAATAAGTGATTCTCTAATATTCGATCCATCGCCTCAGTCTGTGCTTCTTTTGCACGCTGTGACTGTCTTTCAATATGCATACCGTTCTCTAATTTCGTTGAACAAGCACGCATTAACTTCCCATCTACTTCTACAATACACGTATCACAAGTTTGAATTGGATCTACTTCTGGTACATGACAAATTTGAGGATGTTCCAAATTACTCTCATTAAATAATTGTAGTATTGTCTTTTCACCTGATGCTGAAAATTCTTTACCATCTACGGTTACACGGACTGTCTGTTCTGCCATAGTTTCCCCTCTCCTTACAACCAACTGTACAACCCACTTGTGAATCCGTTTTCATAAGTGGGTTACTGTACATATTTTTGAAACGCTCTGCGCAAATACTTTTCTTATGAAGTCGATTCTAGATGTTATAAGGTATAACTACGAAAGCTTGAAAATATCACTATTCTACAGTTCTATTATATCGTACATATACAATAATAACCAAAATAATCTGTGATCTTCTTCCTAATAGGTGTTTTTATTTTTTCCATTGTTTTATGATAAATATGGGAGAGAAATACATAAAAAAGGGGAATTTAATATGGAGCCTACGCAAGAAACGTATACAATTGTACGCTATCAATCTGGTACATTTTCAAAACAACTGGATGAGATTGTTACAGAATCTCCTATTACAATTAAATTGAATGGTAAAGAATATGTAACAGTCGTATGCACACCAACCTATATTGAAGACATGGTCATTGGTTTTTTAATTTCTGAGGGGATTATTTCCTCTTATAAAGATGTTGAAGAACTATGGGTGCAAAAAGATAACGGAATTGTCCATGTAACATCATCAAAAATAAATCCGCTCTATCAAAATTTATATAATAAACGATACATCACTTCCTGCTGTGGAAAAGGTAGACAAGGTTTTATTTTCGTTAACGACGCAGCGAAAGCAAAAGATTTACATGATATACATGTAAAAATTACTCCTGAAGAATGCTTTTACTTAATGAATACTTTACAACAATCTTCCACTACCTTTCGTCAAACCGGCGGTGTTCACAATACCGCACTATGTGATCGAAACAATATCCTCCTATCAAGAATGGATATTGGAAGACATAATGCATTAGATAAAATATATGGACATTGTTTACGCAATGATATATCTGTTAAAGGAAAAATCATTGCATTTAGCGGGCGCATTTCATCCGAGATTTTACTCAAAGTTTCAAAAATCGGATGTGAAATTGTTCTATCTAAATCCGCACCAACAAAATTAGCATTGCAACTCGCTCACGATTTAGGCATTACTGTCGTAGGATTTATTAGAAATGAATCTTGTAATATTTACACACATCCACATCGAATTGATGGTTATCGATCGAATAACTAAAATAACTCCTCAATCGAGGAGTTATTTTAGTTATGAAAATGTAATATATTAAACACTTGAATAGTTAATAAAGTTAATATATAATTTCATTACATAATTAAAAACAAAATATTGTAGCATATATCTTTTCATTCTTTTACAAATTAAAAGAGACTGCTAACAAAACGCATACACATTCTTATATATGTAATGGATTTATTTGATTTAAAATCGACCAAGGAGGTTACAACGATGGAAATTCGCTTATTAACGACAGAGGACGCAGAAATATATTTAAAAGTTTGTATGGAAGGTTTAACGAAGAACCCGGAAGCTTTTAGCTCTTCTTATGAAGATGTTCTGAAACATGAGGATCCTGTAGCTGCTATGGCAAAACGATTAAGCAATCCGGATAAGTATACTCTAGGGGTCTTCAAAGATAATGATTTAATCGGCATTGCTACTTTAGAAACAAAGCCTTTCATTAAACAAGAACATAAAGCAAAAATCGGTTCCGTTTTTGTTTCCCCTAAAGCACGTGGCCTTGGAGCAGGACGGGCTCTCATTAAAGCAATTATCGAGAATGCCGATAAATTACATGTAGAACAACTTATGCTCGATGTTGTAGTTGGTAACGATGCAGCAAAAAAATTATATGAATCATTAGGTTTCCAAACTTACGGCGTACAAGAGCGTTCATTAAAACATAACGGTCAATATTGGGACGAGGAACATATGGTTCTATTCTTAAATGATTAATACTTCAATATAAAGTGAAACTTTACTAAATAGTTATTTTTTCCAAAAGCATCTTTTTATTAAGAAAGATGCTTTTTTTCATTACAACAATGTAATCTTCATGTCACCTTTATCGATCGTACCAAACCTTTCCATTCATTATACTAAAAATATAAAGTGAAACTTTACTCAGTGGGGAACTACATCCCACGCTGATCGCATGTACTTGATATGTAGAGGAGAATGTGACATGAAACAAAACAAACGAGCTATGGTTTTAATATTTACTACAGCAATTGTAACTTCTGGATTAGCAATTTTACCTTGGTTTATTATATAAAGTGACACTTTACTCAGTGGGGATTTTCTTCATCCCCCACTGAGTATCAGCCCCCACCTAACTTCTTTGCTTTCGCTGAATTTTGAGGTGGGGTCTTACTACCCATTAAAGTCGGATAAAAATACTCCCCCTAACAACGAAAAAAGCTTATTACTTCTTAAGAAGCAATAAGCTTTTTTTATATTATAAAATCCCCAAAATTTTATTTACACAACTTATAATAATAACCATAGATACGGCAACGCACATGACAACCGTATTACGATCTTGCTTTTCTTTTTTTGAAATTTCTTCTTTTGGATTCATGTGTATGATCTCCTTTTAAAAAAAGTGTGAGATAGGAAATTTTTCTTATCCGATGCGAGGTGAATACGAAAACCCTCTCTATCTCACATACACAATAGAATGGAATTGTCATTTTATAAATAAAATGACATGACGTTATGTCGCAACATAGGGTATTTTGTGTCGCTACGTTTTCTATTATAAAAAATAGTTGTGCAAAACTAGTGCATTTTTTATGTCAATTACTCTGAGCGAGAAATCACTCTTCCACTCAATCACATAAAAAGAGTTTTTTATCATTTTCATGTAAACTATACAAGTAGAATGAACAGTTTGGGGTGCACAAGATTATGGTAAAAATTTTATTAGTAGACGATGAAGAACGTATGTTACGATTATTAGATCTGTTCTTAAGTCCTCGTGGCTATTTTTGTATGAAAGCTACCTCTGGCCTTGAAGCACTAAAGTTAATAGAACAAAAAGACTTCGATATTGTTTTGTTAGATGTAATGATGCCGAATATGGATGGATGGGATACTTGCTATCAAATCCGTCAAATTTCCAACGTTCCCATTATTATGCTAACAGCTCGTAATCAAAATTACGATATGGTGAAAGGCCTTACTATCGGTGCAGATGACTATATTACAAAACCATTTGATGAGCATGTATTAGTTGCACGAATTGAGGCTATATTACGCCGTACAAAGAAAGATGGATTTGTTAGCTTCAATGGTATTGAGTGGGATAAAACGAAACATACTGTCACAGTGTATGATGAAAAAATCTCACTGACTCCTATCGAATTTTCGTTACTTGGACTATTTTTACAAAATACAAACCGTGCTTATAGCCGAGATGATTTAATCGAAAAAATTTGGGGTTATGAAACAGACATTGAATATAGAACAATCGATTCACATATTCGCAATATCCGTGATAAATTACGTAAAAAAGGATTTCCAGTTGAAAATTACTTAGAAACTGTTTATAAGGTCGGATATAAATGGAAAAGTGAATAATTACTTCGGTCAGTGGACAATAGTATATCACTGACCCTTTATATGAAATAAGGTATGGTGAGAAAATGAGTAAACTTTCACTTAAAATTGGTACATACTTTTTAATATTAGCTTTATGTATTGAAACAATTGCTTTCGTATCTTTTTACAAAAGCATTTCAACAATGCGGATTGAGGAAGAAACACTTGCTCTTTTAGAGAAAGGGAATCGCTATAGTAAAATGCTAAAAAAACGTGCAGAGTGGAATGAACGTACTAAACACCAACAATACACTGAACGTCCAAAACGTTATGGGTATCAGGAGTTCACTATCGAACATGCGGCTGAAGGATTAATTGAATCCGAGTTAATTGCTAACTCGGATATAACTATCATTATCACTGACAATGACGGGAAAATTATCTCTAACTCAGAACCCGTAACAAAGGAAATGCAAAAACAGCTTACTTGTAAAACAGAACCTATTCCAAAAGACGGATTAATTATTGAAAGAAATTGGAAAAAATCAAAATTCATCTCAACAGTAAGTCCAATTGAAATTCAAGGATTTCAAGGTAATTTATATATGTTATTAAAAACATCTTTCTTAGAAAGAATGTTACTTAAACTCATGAATCAATTCCTTATTATTAGTATATTGACGGTTATTTTAACAACTATTTCTGTCTTTGTTTTTTCTCGTGTTATTACAGAACCGCTTATAAAAATGAAGCGGGCAACAGAAAAAATGCCAAAATTAAATAAGCCAATTCAATTAGGTATTAAACGGAATGATGAACTTGGAAGCTTAGCAAAAACGATTGAAGATTTGTCCAGTGAACTGACTTATATGAAAAAAGAACGCAATGAATTTCTTGCTAGTGTCGCCCATGAACTATTAACTCCATTGACCTATATGAAAGGTTATGCGAAAGTAGCAAAGAGAGACACTTTAACGAAAGAAGAGCGAGAAGAATACTTACAAATCATTGAGGATGAAACAGATAGTATAACTGATCTCGTTCAAGATTTATTTATGCTTGTACAATTAGAACAACACCAATTTGTTATAAAAAAACAAAAAGTGACCCTTCAACCATTTTTAGAACGAATGGTTGAAAAGACAAAAACAACATTAACTAACAAACAAATGCAACTCCATGTATATTGCAAAGACGATTTAGAAGTTTGCATAGACGAAAGACGTATGGAACAAGTTATGTTAAATTTATTACACAATGCTTATCAACATTCGCTAGAAAACACCACTATTACAATACGCGTACTCACAGAAACAAATTCTTTTACAATAAGTGTACAAGATGAAGGTGAAGGTATTCCTGAGGAAGATATTCCGCATATTTTCGATCGTTTTTATCGTGTTGATAAATCTAGAACGAGAGCTACTGGAGGAAAAGGTATCGGGCTAGCTGTTGCGAAAGAAATTGTGGAATTGCATAACGGTTCCATTCTAGTAACAAGCAAATTAGGCGTAGGAACAACCTTTATAATTGAGCTACCTTTTGAATAATATATGTGTGTGAAAACACCAGTAGTAGTAAACACTACTGGTGTTATTTTGTTCATAAAATCAGCTCATATAAGCTAAGCTTTTGAAATTATTCTTATTTCAATATAAAATAAAGATACATTTGTCAAAGATTTGGAGGGTGATATAATTGGATATCCATGTATTAACAAAAGACGAAGCGGAAATTTACTTAGAACTTCGTGTAGAAGGATTAAAGCAAAACCCTGAAGCTTTTAGCTCTTCTTATGAAGATATTATTAATAAAGAGTGTGCGATTGAATATAAAGCACAAAAATTAGCACAAGATGAAAACTATACGCTAGGTGCATTCAAAGATGGAAAATTAATTGGGGTTGCAACACTGGAAACGAAACCATATGTAAAACAAGAACATAAAGCTAAAATCGGTTCTGTATATGTGTCTCCAAAAGCACGCGGACTTGGAGCAGGAAAAGCACTTATTAAAGAATGTCTTGAACTTGCTAAATCTTTAGAAGTAGAACAAGTTATGCTTGATGTTGTTGTTGGCAACGATGGAGCAAAAAAACTTTATGAATCATTAGGATTTAAAACATTCGGTGTGCAAGAACGTTCATTAAAATATAACGGACAATATTGGGACGAAGAGCATATGGTCTTATTCTTAGACGAAAATAAATAAATAAATAAATAATAAAAAACATCCTCTCATGTATGAGGATGTTTTTTTACTTTTTTTCTAAACCACGCTGTATTTAATAGTTGAATCGCTTTTGCAATTTCTTCTTCTGATAAGATCGCAAACCCAAGTAAAACGACATTTTCAGGTGCAGTACCGTCTTTATAGTACGTAGAAACAGGATATACTTTAATACTATATTTTGCAGCTTCTTGAATGAGTTCCTCTTCTCGCATTCCATTATGCACTTGTAATAAAATGTGCAATCCTGAATCTTCTCCTATCACTTCAACACGATTAGAGAAATACTTTTCTATTTCAAAGACAAGTCGATCCCTCTTTTTTCGGTAGACGACACGCATTTTATGAATATGTTTTTCCCAATAGCCTTCATTTAAAAACTTTCTAATCACTTCTTGATCCATTCTTGAAACGCTTTGTGTATAAAACAAATATTCTTTTTGATACTTTATAATTAAATTCTTCGGTAATACTATATAGCTCATCCGTAACGAGGGCAATAAAGCTTTTGATAGCGTCCCCATATAAATAACTTTCCCCTCTGTATCTAATCCTTGTAGTGCCGGAATTGGCCTTCCTGAATAGCGAAATTCACTATCGTAATCATCTTCAATAATATACCTGTCTTTCGCTTTCTTCGCCCATTGTAAAAGCTGCGTCCTTCTCGTAATAGGCATAATCATTCCATATGGGAATTGATGAGAGGGAGTTACAAATACAACATTTGCATCGCTATTTTCTAAATCTGCCATACAAATGCCGTCCCTATCTAAAGACAACATTTGAACCTTCTCTTCTCCCTGTTCAAAAACGACCATTTTCCTATGATAACCTGGGTTTTCAACTGCATAATTGCTTCCCTTTAACAATTGAAACAATAGTTTCACTAATATTTGTGTTCCCGCTCCTAATACAATTTGACTAGCTGAACAACGCACACCTCTAGATTCATACAAATAGTTCGCAATTTCCTCTCGTAAGCTTAATTCTCCTTGAGGGTGTCCAAGAAAAAGCAAATCATTATTATGCGGCTGCCATACATCATTTATAAGCTTGCGGTACATAGTGAAAGGAAAAGTATTCGTATCAACCCCTGTTTGGGTGAAATCAAATGTATAGTTCTCCTCTCGAAACGGTACTTCTTCTACTTTCGCTTCGCTTCCTTCTACATCAATCATTTGTTCAACTTTACATACAAAATAACCTTTTCTTGATGCCGACTCAATATAACCTTCTGCAAGTAATTGCTCATAAGCCGCTTCTACTGTATTCTTACTCACTTGTAAATAACTCGCCAGCTTTCTTTTTGCAGGTAATTTTGTAAAAGCCGGAATCGTTCCATCTTTAATCTCTTTTTTTATATACTCATACAATTGCACGTACAATGCTCTTTTACTATTCACATTTAAATTAGGTGTTAATTCTAACATAATATCTGACCCCTTAATAAAACTGAAATCTGATACTTTTTACAGTACCAGAAGTTATATATAATTCCTTTTATCATGTCACACAAAAAAAATCAAATACTGGAGAGGAGAAACATGATAATGAACAATGGTAGACGTATCGGACTCATTATGATTATTACAGGAGCTACATTATGGGGGTTATCTGGTCCAATGATTCAGTGGCTATTTCAGCATACTAATGTATCCTCAATTGATTTTTTAACAATTCGATTGCTGCTTGCGGGAATATTTATTTTATCTTTTTTACTGATAAAGAAACAAAACATTTTTCAAATTTGGAAACACCCTAGACATTCTATACAACTTATTATTTTCTCTATTCTCGGCATGCTTGGTGCGCAATACGCCTTTATCGAGACGGTTCATATTAGTAATGCGGTCACAGCGACATTATTTCAATTTCTAGGTCCTGTTCTTATTACCATTTATGTCGCATTTGAACAACGAAAATTCCCTGCTTCTATGCAACTACTCGCAATTGTAACTGCGCTAACAGGGACATACTTTATTATTACAAACGGTTCAATTGAAAATATTATTTTATCGAAAGAAGCCATTATTTTTGGTCTATTAACAGCAATTGGATTTGCATTTTATACCCTTCATCCAGCTTCCCTTATTAAAGAATACGGAACAACTGTAGTAATTGGCTGGGGGATGTTAATTGGCGGCATTGCCCTGCTTATTTGTAATCGCTCGTTTGGATGGCATGAGCTTTCGCAAACTTTTACAACAAAAACTTTTTCAATGCTTATTCTTATCATCATAAGTGGAACTCTTTCTTTTCTTCTTTATATCGGTAGTCTGAAATATTTAGCAGCAACAGAAACAAGCATTTTATCTAGTATTGAACCACTTGTAGCTGCCATCGTTTCAATCGCTTGGCTGAATGAATCTTTTGGAGCATATCAATTATTAGGCGGCGTATGTATCGTTCTTTCTGTTATTTTCTTAACGATGCCGCAAAAAGAGAATGAGCCAGCCTTTACATCTGAACAAATATAGAAAATGTCAAAAAAGGTCGTACAAAACTTACGACCTCTTTTTATACTTTAAAGGAATTGTCCCGCTTTCTGGCAAATACAATTACACTAACAATCAAAATTAGGAGTGTGGCACCATGAAAAAAATCGGAACTATGCTACTGTTCTTCTTTCTCATCACTGGATGCTCGCAATTGCAACCTGATTCAGAATTACCTAAAAAAGAAACTATCGCAACGTCATCCACTCAAGTTAATGCACCTTCCTTCTTTCACCTTAGCGTTTTAAAAGATGTAAATTGGGAAGAAACACCCTCCTTCATACAAGAAAAAATACCTTTAAGAGGTATCGAAGACAAAATCGCAATGGCTGATAGCCCTATTATCGCAAATGAAAAAAGCGAAATGATGTGGTACTTTTTAGATCCTGAAATGCCAACTGGAGAATTATCTATTATTGCACTAAAGCAAGGATCAGTAACTCCAACACCCGTACTCTTTCAACAAGAAACTTCCAAACCAACTTGGACTACTTCAAATACAATTGATTCCACTACAAGCGAACTTCCTCTCACTATGTCACTACCTTCATCTGGATTATGGGTATTAAATATATATGTGAATGAAAAATATTATGATCAGTTTGTAATTACTGCTGAGTAAAGTGACAGAACTAAATTAGTTTCTTACAACCATGTAATTTCCACGTCATATACTTCGATAGTTGAAGTCTCTCTCTTCTCTTATACTTAAAGTAAGAAATGACACGAGGAGAGATGAGAGATGAAAAAAATGATAGAAGTGATCGTAGCAGTAACTGAGGTTTTAGTAAATGGTAAACAAGTTGCAATGGAATTAAATAAATAGTGAGGAAACATAAATAAATAATGTTACACTTCTTCATTATTTTGATTTCTTATCTCAAAAAAGCAGTGCCTCTTTAGGCACTGCTTTTAGCTATTAATAACTTGGTATTTTCGTAATTTGCGCCACGCCTGAATCAATGGCTGCTTTCGCTACAGCTTCCGCAACACTTGGAACAACTCTTTTATCTAACGGATTCGGGATTACATAATTCGCATTACGTTCTTCGTCCGTAATGATGTTAGCGATCCCATATGCTGCCGCTAATTTCATTTCTTCTGTAATATCAGTCGCGCGCACATCTAACGCACCGCGGAATATTCCGGGAAACGCCAATACATTATTTACTTGATTCGCATAATCCGAGCGCCCAGTTCCTACTACAGCTGCCCCAGCCGCTAATGCATCATCAGGGAAGATTTCTGGAATTGGATTCGCCATTGCAAACACAATTGCTTTCTCATTCATCGTCTGTACAAGTTCTTTCGTTAATACGTTAGGAGCAGATACGCCAATAAAAATATCAGCCTGATGAATTGCTTCTTTTAACGTTCCACGCACATGTTCTCGATTTGTCTGTTTTGAAACTTCAATTTGCGCTGCGTTCATCCATGTTTCACCTTCACAAACAATACCTTCTAAGCTAACTAACGTAATGTGCTTTGCACCAGCTTTTAATAATAGTTTCCCAATTGCAATTCCTGCCGAACCCGCACCGTTAATAACGATTTTTACATTATCCATTTGTTTGCTAACAACCTTTAATGCATTAATAACAGCTGCTAAAACGACAATAGCTGTTCCATGTTGATCATCATGAAATACAGGAATATTCGTTTCTTCTTTTAATCGTTTTTCAATTTCAAAACAACGTGGTGCTGCAATATCTTCTAAATTGATCCCTGCAAATGTAGGCTCTAAATTTTTTACAAGGGTAACGATTTCATCCACATCAGTCGTACCTAAACATAACGGGAAAGCATCTACATTCGCAAATTTTTTAAATAAAATACTCTTCCCTTCCATAACAGGCATAGCTGCTTTCGGGCCAATATTCCCTAAACCGAGTACCGCTGTTCCATCTGAGATAACTGCCACCATATTACCACGTGCTGTATAGTCATACACTGTTTCTTCATCTGCTGCAATTGCTTTGCAAGACTCCGCTACACCTGGTGTATATGTCAGACTTAAATCATCCGCTGAATTTACTTCTACCTTACTTGTAATTTCAATTTTCCCTACTAATTCTTTATGCAATAACAATGATCTTTCATTAATTTGATTTTCTAACATACTTATAATCTCCCCTTAATTTGACAAGCTAGCTATATGAATATAGCTAGCTTGTTTGATCATGAAAACATTTTTAATAAAATTGTCGCTGTTACAACCATTGCTGCCCCGCCTAAACGAGTCGAAATTTGCGCGAATGGCATTAATTCCATTCGATTTGAAGCTGATAAAATAGCAACATCTCCAGTTCCACCTAAACCACTATGACATCCAGTTACAATCGCTGATTCAACTGGATACATTTTCATCACTTTCCCTACAAGAAAACCTGATGCTACCATTGTAAGAACAACTGATGCGCACACTACAACATATCCTACTGAAAGAACTGCTGCTACGTCTTTTAGCGGAATATATAGTAATCCTAGTCCAACCATTAAAGGCCAAGTTAAATTCTTCGAAATGAATTTATATAGATGGAATGCTCCTTGCTCCATTTTTGCTGGCATTAATTTAAAGTATTTCACAAGTGCTGCTGAGAAGATCATAATGATTGCCCCAGGAATACCGATGAACTTAGAAGCAAATCCTCCGAAGATGAAGAATGTACATGCAATTAATAAACCTGCTCCCATTAATGAGAAGTCAATTGGCTTCTCTGTATTTTGTTCTTTTAATAACTCGGCTTGATTATCTGTTTTTACTAATACACCGTTACCACTAAGCTCCGGTTTCTTCTCACCTAAACGCTTCATATACCCTGCACTCACAATAGCAAACATATTTCCAATAATAGCCGCTGGAATAAGCTGTGATACAAATGTTGCTGATGATTCATTTAAAATATCACTATAAGCTAGCGACAATGGTAAAATCCCTTCCCCGATACCACCACTCACAATTGGTACGATGATAAAGAAGAATGTTTGCTTCATTTCAAATCCAAATAGTGAACCAACCAATAATCCTACTGCTACAGAAGCTAACGTCCCTACCACTAAAGGTATAAACATACGAACGAAACCTTGCACTAATACTTTACGATTCATTCCTAAAATACTTCCGACTACTAAACAAGAAATATATAAATATAAAAAGTTCGATTTTTTCATTAACATAGTCGCAGCTTCCATTGAAGCTGGATTCATCCAGTTAAAAAATACAAGTAATGATGGAATAAATAACGAAAGTATTGCTGGACCACCGATATTTTTTAAAATTGGAATTCTCATCCCAATGTCTCCTAAGAAAATACCCATGATCATAATAACTGCAAATCCACCAATCATATCTGCTGGCAATTTATTATATACAGATGCCCCATAAATAATAGCAGCCAATACTACATATAACGGTAAAGGTATAACACCGATTTTCACATTCATAATTTTAGAAGCGAAAGATTCTCTTTGTACTTCATTTCCTCCAGAAAATGATACCGCTTCCACATCCTTTTGAATTCCCATATGGCACCCCCTTGTTTTCTTAATAACAATATTAAAACGCTTTCAATAGTAAAAATAGTTTTTGTAAGTTTTGTAATTGATTTTGTAATTAAAAAAAGTATAAGCGACTTATAATAAGTCGCTTATACGTAAAACTCTATTTTATTTTGGTCAATACATCTTAATTTACTCACCGGTCTCCCTACATGTTGATACACCATTTCGTTTTCTAACACTCCAATTTCAGTTAAAAACATTACATACTTTCGTATAGAAACCCTTGAAACACCAACTAATTGCGCCATTTCCTCTGTTGTAAACGCTTGTCCATTTAGCGACTCGATCTTCTGCCAAATTAATTGCATCGTTTGCTTCGTTAATCCTTTTGGAAGCTCTTTAGTGACAGTAGGCTCTCTTTTTTCTTTTTGCAAAATTAACGAATCTAATTCCGATTGACTAATTTTTTGTTGTTCTTTCATGAAAGTAAGTTTTTCTCGATATATAGTTAATGCCTCTTTAAATCGTTCAAATGTAAATGGCTTAATTAAATAATCTACTACGCCATATTGTAATGCTTTTTTAATACTCCCCATATCATGTACAGCTGAAATCATCATAATATCGATTTCTTTTTCTTGGTTCCGAATATACATTAAAAGCTCAAATCCAGTCTCTTCAGGCATAAAAATATCAAGTAATACTAAATCTACTCGTGATTCCTCTAATACTTCTATCGCCGATTTTACCGAATTAACTGCTTGAACAAGTTCAAACCCTCCTACTTGCTCTAAATAATGCGTATTTAACATTGCTACCATCGGGTCATCTTCTACAATTAAAACTTTAATCATATTTGCCTCTCATCCCTACCTTTAGGTATTTCAATTGTTATCGTTGTTCCCTTTCCTACTAATGAATGCATATGAATTTCCCCATTTATTCGCTGTATACTTTCTTTTACAAGATACAAACCATAACCACGGTTATCTCCCTTTGTGGAATAACCTTTCGTAAATAATGCCCCTATTTCTTCTTCTTGTATACCTTTCCCCGTATCTTGTACTGTAATGATTAATGTATCCCCATATTGTATCTCAAGTTCAACTTGCTTCTTTTCACAATTCGTCACTGCCTCTAATGCATTATCAATTAAATTTCCGACAATCGTAATTAGTTCATGAATAATACTTTCATCATCTATTTCCGGCATGTAAGAATCTTCACTTATAATTAATTTTATATTTTTCTCTCTAGCATAGCTAAGTTTCCCGAGTAAAAAACCAGCAAATACTGGACTTTTTATTCTTTCCATAACCCCACCAATTTCATATTGATGCTCTGATACCATACCGCTTATATACTTCTGTAATTCTTCATACTGCTTCATGTGTGTAAGCCCTAATACGACATGCATTTTATTCATAAATTCATGCGATTGTGCCCGTAAGGCTTCTGCATATAGTCTAATACCAGTTAATTCTTCTGCTAACTTTCTAATCTCTGTTTTATCACGAAATGTTGCAATCGCACCAACTATTTCTCCTTTTACATATAAAGGAACACGATTCGTCACAATCGTAATTCCATAAATATTTTGTTCTTCGTTTAATTGTACTTCTCCCGTTTGTAATACTTCTTTTATACGTGAATTAGGCATATACAACTCAACATCTTTACCAATAAAATCTTCTTCAAGACCACTTTTCTTAAACAATCGTTTTGCCTCATTATTTATTAAAGTTACATTGGCCTCTTTATCTACAGCAATAATACCTTCTTTTACAGATTGTAACATCGTATTTCTTTCTTCGAGAATTTTCGCTATCCTGTGAGGTTCAAGACCGAATAAACTTTTCTTTATATGTCTAGCTAGCAATATTGCTCCTATAATTCCGACTAGTATTCCAACTCCGACACCAATATAAATGATATGTCTGCTTTCCTTAACTCTCTCTTTTACATTATCTGCTGAAATACCAACGGCTACCGCTCCAAGCTGTTCACCTGTTTCAGAAAATACAGGTACAAACACTCGCATTGAAATACCTAAAGTTCCTTCTGCCAGCGATACATGTTCCTTTCCTTTCAATGCAGGCCCTTCATCTCCCCCAATAAAATGATGACCTATTTTTTGAGGATTTGGATGTGATTTTCTTATTCCATTCATGTCCATAACTACAATAAATTGAACACCTGTGTTTTTTAATATTCTATTTGTATACGTTTGGATTGCAGTAATATCTGCTTTCCCAGTCAAACCGTCGATTACAATCGAATCATTCGCCACAATGTGTGCAATTGTTTTTGCTTTCTCTGCTTGGCTATCCTCCGTTGTCCGTTCTACATTATGACTAATTAATATATCTGTCACAAGTAAAGAAAAAATTACAACTGTACAAACTAACAATGTAATCGTTTTCCATAAATTCCATAGTCTTTTTCTTTTTTTCATCCCGTTAATGACTCCCCTAATTGCTGAATAGAAAAATAAGTAAGGTGATATTATTTTCACCTTACTTATCTGCTGTTATTATACTTTAAATTTACTAGTCATCGCTTGTAGTTCTTCGGCCATCTCAGCTAAATTTTGCGAAGCTGAACTAATTTCTTCCATGGAATTAACCTGTTCTTCTGTTGAAGCTGCAACACTTTGCATACTAGCTGTATTTTCTTCTGCCGCAGCTGCAATTTCATCAATAGCATTTGTCACTTCATTTGCATCTCCAGCAATTCTCTTCGTTGTTTCTACCATTTGATTCACTTGAGAAACAATATGTGTAGTAGAACTTAAAATTTCCGTAAAACTTACTTTTGTTTTTGTTACAACATCAAGGCCTTGTTGGACTTCCCCATTCACATTATCCATCGCCTTAACAGTATGTTCAATATCAGCCTTAATTTCTGCAATTAAATTTGCAATCTCTCCAGATGATTCTCCGGACTGCTCCGCTAATTTTCTAACTTCATCTGCTACAATAGCAAATCCTCGGCCCTGTTCACCTGCTCTTGCTGCTTCAATAGCCGCATTTAAAGCTAAAAGATTCGTTTGAGTAGCGATATTTTGAATTGCTTCAGAAATAGCCCCTACCTGCTTAGATTTCTCATCAAGAAGTTTAATAATGGCATCTGACTCGGATACCGACCTAGAAATAGACTGCATTTGTTTTGCTGTTTGTTCAACTAATTCTTCCCCTTCTTCAGCTCTTTCTCTCGCATGCAATGAGGATACAGAAATTGATTCTGCACTTCCAGTTACATCTTGAATTGCTGTATTTACTTGTTGTAATGTAGCCGCACCTTCTTCAACACCTTGACTTTGTGATTCAGCCCCACCTGATACTTGTTCCATTGCAATTGTAATTTGATCTGTCGCATCATTTGCTTGCTGTACGCTCGCTGTTAACTCCTCAGCCGATGCAGCGACATGCTCTGCTGAAAAACTAATTTGAGTAATCACATCTTGTAAAGAGGCAGACATTTCATTAAAGGAATTCCCCAATTTCCCTATGTCATCCTTGGAATGGATTGTAATTTTCTCTGTTAAATCTCCCTTACTAATTTTATGTGCCGAGTCAGCTATTTTTCTTAATGGTCTTGTAATAGACTTTGTAATGAAATAAATTAATACACTACCAAATACAATAGCGATAGCAATAACAATAAAAGTCTTATAAAACACTGGATTCGCAGCCTGGTTAATTTCTTCATCAAACATAACTCCAACTACTTTCCAACCCGTTTTCTCATTTGTTGCAAAGATTAAATGCTTTTTATCATCTTGTTCTGTATAAGAGACATTTCCTTGTTTTTCTTCATAAATTGGTTTAATCCAAGGATCAGTAACTTTTGCACCTGGTTTTCTAGATGGATGACTAACAATTTGCTTATTTTGATCTAAAATAACTGCATAACCTTTTTCACCAATGTTAATCATTTTGGAAATTTTCAAGATGTTATCTAGATTTAAGTTAATTCCTATAACACCTTTACCATCTTTTACTTCTTTTGCAATTGTCACTACCATATTTTTTGTAGATGCTGATTGATATGGTGCAGTAACAATTACTTTCCCTTTATTTTCATGTGCTTCTTTATACCAAGATCTATCTGTTGGATTATACCCATCATCCATTTTGATAAATGGTTCTCTTATAAACTTTCCTGTCTGCGTTCCAATATAAATACCTTCTACTTCTGGATGAAGTTTTATATATTGCGCTAACTTCGTTCTTACTATTTCTTCTTGTCCGTTTGGATATGTATCCTCTGTTAAGATGTCTGCAAAGTATGCTGCATCAACAAATTTCTCTTCTATATTTTGAGAAATAACAGTATTTAAAATCGAAATGTTTTCCTTTGCTTTACCTGTGATTTGTTGTTCAAAATTTGTTTTGGCGGTTTGATATGAAACACCACCGATAATAAGTCCTGGTATAGTTAAAATAAGAAAAAATGAAATGATTAATTTTTTCTTGATGCTCATACATTTAACCCAGTTAAATATTTTTTGCATAATAAGCCTCCTTTATGGAATGTGGATACTTGTGTAATTTTATACAAGTAACATATATAAAACAATATATAATGATAACATATAATATTTTCGTCAATTATGCATTTTTACATATTCACTACTTCTAAATATTTAATCATAAAAAACAAAAGAACTTTAGCTTATATAATAGGCTAAAGTTCTCTTATTTCTTAACAAAAAAACCAACAAAACTCCTCTTATAATTCCTTACTAATTCATTTAGAGCTTTTCACATAACTAATCGCCTGACTCCCCATTTGTACCCATGCCTTTTCAAAACTTTCTCTCGGTACTTTTACATCTAAACTATCACTTAGAGGATCTCGAATATATACAAATTTCTTATCATATCCAATAAGCACTACACAATGTTCATTATACGTAATAGAAACATCCCCACTATTTGTGTCCCATGTAGTAAATTCATCTTCATCTAACGGCGCAAATGTTGCATTCGTAATCATGACTACCGGTTGTCCTGATTTTACACTCTTATAAAGTTCTTCTATACTCTTCCCCGTTAAGTCCACAGCTTTATTAGGTAAATACTGTTTCGCTAATTGAAATAATGGTCCATGATATACACCATATCCAGATTCAGAAAAGGTATAAATATTCCCTACAAATCCTTCATTCGGGTTCCCACGTATACCATCGTTCATAAAATCAACTTTCTTTATTTCGTTTGCTAATTTCATCTTATCCACTGTAATACCTGCGTATTGTAGCATCATCGCTAAGCTCGTTACTTCACAGCCTCTATCTAACTCTGGTAATTGCTGAATGAAAGGTACATTTGATAAGATGACCTTTTCACCATTATTACTAATCTTCGCTTCTTTTCCACTTTGTATATTGAAGAATGTTAACTTCTCCACATACTTTGTAATTCCATTTGTATATACGTTCCATACTGCTATACCGAGTAAGGCCATACATAAATACCACTTCCATTTCCGTATCACTCTCACACCGATACGATAAACTTAACTAAATCTATACAATTCAATCAAATTTACACAAGTTAGTGCTTCATCGTGTTCTCGCAGCCCCAAAGGGACGAGGGGTATAACACTCCACACGAGGCAGTATCGTTACCTCCTATTATCAAGCATTTATTTTACCCATCTTGATAAATTTATCGACGCATTTACATCCCTATCGTGATAGCTATTGCATGAAGCACAACACCACTCACGTATTTTTAAACTCCACTGTCCTTCTGGTTGAACTGAATGGTCGTATTTTACTCCGCAACATGAGCAAATCTTGCTTGAGGCGAAACATTTATCAGCTTTTACATACGCAATGCCGTACTTCTCGCACTTGTATGATAAACATTGAAAGAAGAAGTTTAATTTTTGAAAGGAAAGTGCCTTCGATAGTTTTTTGTTTTTTAACAGGTTTGAGATAGATAAGTCTTCCACAACAATTCTCATTGGTTTGGTTTTCACCAATTTAGCTGTTGCTTGATGGATATGGTTATTTCGGATATTCATAATTTTCCTAGATAACCGCAGGTGCTCGATTTTTGCTTTTTCATATCCAGCAGATTGAATTTTCACACCTTTTTTAAATCTCCTAGACATATCTCTTTGTGCTGACTTTTTCCTTCTCAAAAGTTTTTTAACCTTGGCATCTTTGTTTATATTTCGTTCTTTCATACCATTAGAAGCTACAAAAAGTTCTTTTAAACCAACATCCACACCAATCGATTCATTCGTTAGTTCTTGTGATTCAAAGTCTTCTTGGAATCCTACACTAATCCACCAGTGACGACCATCAAAGGTAACTCTTGGATTGGATGGTTTTTTATTTCTTGGTAGTTGTTGGCTTGTTTTCACTTCTCCAATAGACTGAATATGAACTACTCTCTTTCCTATAATCAGTCTTTCATAATTGGCATAAAATCCTTGAATCAAATCTTTTTTGGATTTATAAGAAGTGTGATACCCATTTTTGTACTTTTTGAACGAATTTTTTCTCGCCGTATCAAAATCTTTTGAAGCCTGTTTGGGCACTTGTGCATTGATTTCTTTTAACCACTCATAATTCTTTCGCTTCTTGATCTTTGTAAATCGTTTCTGTAAAGCTAACTGTGAAACAGATTTTCCAAATAGCTTATAATATCTATCACTCATTCTTTTACAATAGTTATAAGCGAATCTTGCAGCTCCAGCATGGTTTCTCAGCACTTGTTCTTGTTCAGGCGTTGGAATCAGTCTAACTTTCTTCGCCAATATCATCAGAATGTAACTCCTTTAATGAAAGATTTGTTCTTCTGAATCGTAGCGTGTTCCACCAGCATTCTCCTGAGACTACTCGGATGCAAACCTGTTAATTCTGATACTTG
>NZ_JAKUFR010000038.1:0-47701 GCF_022663555.1 Bacillus cereus group sp. BfR-BA-01381 | reverse complement strand
AATGGCACTATCAGGAATTAGTTTGACAAACGGAAGTGCAAACAGTGATGCAAAGAATAACAACCCTGTAACGATAGACGTCAGACCTGTCTTTCCGCCTGCAGTAATACCTGCGGCACTCTCTACTGTTGATACGGTAGGGCTTGTGCCAAATAGACCACATGTCATTGCTGAAATTGCATTGGCTTGGTAAGCACGTGGGAATTTACGGTCATCTTCTAATAAACCGTGCAGAAGTCCCATGTTCTCAAAAATAAGCACCATGCTTAAGGAGAATGTTGCAATCCAAAATGGTAAGGAAGAAAGTTTGCCAAATGACATAGCCCCAAACACATCGCCGTAACTCGCGAATGAGAATGAACTATTTCCGATTTGACTTGTATCAACAAGGCCAAATAGCCATGCAATACCAGTTCCTATTGCAATCGTCCATAAAAAGTTTCCACGTACGTTACGAATAAATAATACGAGTGCAACGATAAGAGTAAGCAAGGTCGCAAGAACGACAGGGCTACTTAATTTACCCATTGCAACAGCAGTATTTGGATTCGAAACGACTAAACCACCTTTTTGCAATCCGATAAATGCTAAAAATAATCCGATGCCGACAGTGATAGCTTCCTTTAGTGACTTTGGAATCGATACTGAAAGCACGCGAGCGATTGGTGTAAACGCAGCAATTGCAAAAATAATACCAGAGATGAAGACAGCTGCTAATGCTTCCTGCCAAGTTAATCCGAGCGTATGCACAGCAGTGTACGTGAAGAATGCATTTACACCCATACCAGGGACAAGAATAGCAGGTGCATTTGCCCAAAATGCCATGAGCAGACATCCGACAAATGAACTGAAAACAGTTGCTAAAATTCCAGCTTCAAGAGGAATGCCAGCATCGGATAAAATGGATGCATTTACAATCATAATATATACGATCGTAAAAAATGACGTAACTCCAGCTAAAACTTCTTGTTTCGGTGATGTTTCGTGTAAACCTAATTTAAATGTTCTTTCAAGTATTCCTTTCATGTTAAACCTTCTTTTTCATATCCCTCTCCCACCCGTGATATCTCTTTTGTAAGAGCTCACCGTCCTTTATTATATCAGAACATCATGTTTTTACAACAAGGAAAATGATAACGTTTACTTATAAATGAAATTATTTATAAATACGTAAAAATCGCTCGTATTGTAGAAATGATCTCTAATTCTCCCGATTGAATGGGAGGAGCTGCTTGTGCATGTAAAGCAGCATAGGATGCAACTTCCCGTGGTAATTGAGCAGATTCTTCAACGAATGAGAGTGGAACAGGATTAATGTTTAAATTGTATGTACTCGCAATAGCACGAGCTTTTTCTACCGCTTGTTGCAGAGCTTGAATGAGAGCTTGCTCATAATATTTATTTGGGTGAGATATTCTAAAACGTAATCCTTTTGCTACGTTTGCTCCATTTGAAACGGCTATATCATATACTTCCCCTGCTTTTTGTACATTTAAAACGGTAATTTCATACAAATGTTCCACACGATATCCTTGTAGTAATGCTTTCTCATTTATATATTCGTATTGAGGCGTAATCGTATATGAAATGGTTTCTATATTTTTTTCAGCAATACCTAGTTGTTTCAGTGCATCTAATAATTGTTTTGATTGCACCGCATTTTCTTCTTGTGCCTGTTTTACATTTTTATGATCTGTACGAATACCGATTGTTAATATAACGACATTTGGTTTTGCTTTCACAACGCCTTCACCTTGCACCGTAATGGTAGCTTCTTTACCAGTATTTGCTGTACGTACGTTGTGTAAATAAGGGTTCATTCCACCTTGCATCTTCCATCACCATCCTTTTTATATGTATATGTGTGAACAAAAAAGAAATTTGTATGAAAAAGTTACATAAATGGGAATGTTAAAGAAAGAAAGCATATACAACGAGGGTATTTATAGATTATAATATGTGTAAATATGATAAAAAAGGGACGAGGCTAGTGAACGAAAAAAGAGAAACATTGATTTTAGAGTTATCCGGATCATTTAGAAAGATGATACGTTTATTACAAAATGATATTAATACACGTTTTGCAGAACATATGCCATATAATGAATTTTCTGTATTACGCGCATTATTTTTAAAAAGTCCACAGATGGCTTCGCAAATTGCGAGTGAAGTAAACGTAACCTCCAGTCATATTACAGCTGTTACTGATCGTCTCGTACGAAAAGGGTTTGTAGAAAGAAAACGTTCAAATTCAGACCGTCGTATCGTGTACTTAGAAATTACAGAACACGGAAGAGAAGTAACTGAAAAACTTGAAGCTGTGCGTAAAGAGTATTATAAAGAGAGATTTAAAGGTTGGAGCGACCAAGAAATAGAAATGGTGTTAGAGCTATTTGGCCGCGTATTATAATAAATGAGGATAGGGAGCGACAGCTTTCCTATCCTTTTTCTTTTGAATAAAAACATTTTGAAACTCCGATACTTTAATTAAAAGATCGGAGGAAAGATTATGAAATATATTGCTGCACTTACCATTTTATTTGGTGGTTTTTTCTATTTTCAAACATTCACGTACGCAGATACGCCTATCCAAGTGGTGCGAAAAGAAGTGAAGTACATTGAAAACGATAATACAGTCTTATATTCAAAATTATGGGTTCGTTCTATGCAAAACACAGTATTATTCCACCATAGCGATAATATTCGTAATCAGGACACATTACGTAATGTAACAAGTTCATCGCTTGTTAAAGCGAAGCAACTATCTTTTCAGAAAGCAGCACTCTATATACCGAGACTATCGCAATACGTATCAAAAATAGGAAAAGAAAATATTCAAGTGTACTACATTGCGATTCACTATAATGTGAAAAAAGAAAATGCATATCAATTAGATGGCATGAACTATTTTCTACAAGTATTTGTGAAAGAGCGTGGGGAATGGAAAATTGCTGAAAGTGTAGTTGCACCGACAGAGCAAATTGTGCAAAATGGTGATGGATTTGGGATGAAAGAAGAGATGGTGTATGGGGATAGGAGAGAGAATGTGAAATAACCTCCTCATCGAGAGGAGGTTATTTTATTTGAAATTCCAAGATACTTTCCATTTTAATATTTTAGGTAGGAAGAAATACGTAATGAAACTAGTCACTAAAAATCCGATGTAAAAGCTGGACAATGAGTGCGCTCGACTTAGTATTAAACCTCCAACGATCCCACCAAAGAAAATCGCACAAGCTAAAACTACTTTTTGTAGTTTTGGATATAATAAGTAGTTACCATTTCGCTCATTGACTGAACGAGCATATAAATATATACCGAGTGGTAATAAAAGAATAATATGTGCAATAGGTCCAATCAATGTTTTTGCCGGTGGAATCTTTGTAAAGTTTGGTTCGTTATGACGTACTCCATTTTGATCAGTATAAGCGCTTTGTGGATCATAATTAAAGTAAATACGAAAATCTTCTGCTGGGCTAGAGATACGTATGTTTTCCATCACATCATGTATAAGACTGTTGTCTTCATGAAATTCAGTGTTTGAGTGAACAGCAATGACTCCGGAGATAAGTGATGGAAGTAAAGCTGGAAAGATTAATATAGCTGTAGTGAGAAATCCTTGCGATATAATATTCCCTGTCATTGTACCTACACATAAGGTAATTGTATAAATAGCGATTAATACAATTAACATGTATATAAAATAACTATGAAAGGGAGAGAATACTTGATATTTATTATGAAAAGTTAACTTTTTCATAATAGCAAATAGCCCCCAGTTTAAAATGACAACTGCGACGATATTACAGATTCCAAATAACCACTTTGTTATATAAAGGTGCGAACGTTTAAAGGGCATAGACCATAACAAGTCGCTAGCGTTATTTTGTCTTTCCCATCCAATTAACGTACAAGCTAGAACGATAAGTACACTACCTAACAGCAGAACAGGATCTAGAAGTGTTAAATCAAAATGGTAATGATATACATAGTTCCACTTTTTATTGTCATTTAGAAATTGTTGCTCTTGAATAGAAGTCATATAGTATTGATATGACAAAGTATAGAAGCTGACGAGCCAAAATAACCATACAACATATTTACTTTGTTGATACGTTCTTAGCCACAGTGCTTTTTGAAACATAGGATCCCTCCTTTAAAAAACTTTATAATTTGTTAGGCGTGATAATATAACATAAGTAATGATTCCGGTTAGAAACAAACCGATATAGTAACTAGGTAAGAAATTAAAATGGTTTATTTTATAGCCGCCTAGTAATGCAAAGTAAATGGTTGAGCCCCATATCCATATCGGTAAACTCTTTTGGAACATAAATATCTTCTGAGTGTTTTCATTTGGTGATCTTGTATATAAATATGTTCCAAGTAGTAAGTAAACTAATGTATAAAAAATCGGGACTAACATTGATTTTGCTGAATAATATATATGAGATGCTGGATCTCTTAAAGCAGTTGGATTGTTCTCGATCTTACGGGATTCCGGATCATAGTAATAATTGATAGAAAAATGACTAATTGGTGCAGCTGTATTTGTTTTTTGATTGATTTCATAAAGTTGTCGATATAAGTTTTCATTTTTAATATTTGCAGCGTATAAATGGTTAGTTGTAAAAGTGTATAGTAATGTAATAAATGTAACTCCTGCTAGTAACCATGGAATACAAAAAATAATCTGCGAAACGATGCTTCCAGTAAAAGTACCGATACATAAGGCAGCTGTATAGACTGCAACATAAGAAACTATCGCATAAAGAAAGTATCGATGAAACGGACTAAAAGATTGATAATCAAAATGAATAGTTGTTCTATAAATAACATACATAAGAACCCAATTGATAAGTAATGAGCCCACAATACAAAATGAACCGAAAGCCCATTTAGATAAGAAAACATCTTTTCTTTTAAATGGCATTGTCATAAGTAGTGTATTAGATTGGTAGCTGCGTTCCCATCCTATCAATAAGCAGGCTAAAGCGATAATAAGAACAGTTAACCAAAAACTATTACTTTCTCCTGAAGAAAAAATATAAAAATAATAATACTGTTTCCCCTTTTCTTGTAATTCATAATACGCATCAAGTTGTTGCTGAGCACTTCTATAGTAGCCAAAAGGTAACAAGTAAAGCGAACTAAAGAAGAATAGTAACACAGCATATTTTCCGCGCTTCCAATTCCACATCCATAACGCTTTATGAAACATACCCATCCTCCTCCAGTGTCGTAACGAAGACATCTTCAAGCGACATTGTTAATTCTTCAATGAGCAGTGGTTGTTCTTTATAAAACTTTTCCAGTGTTGTAGCCACATTTCCTTCAATTAAGATTGTATATACTTTTCCTGTTTGATTTAATATTTTAATATTGCTTAAGTTTTCTAGTTTTTGAGGTAATGAACGTTCGTAAGCTACTTGGATTTTAGCAAATCGTGATTTTGCATCGTCTAGTGATGTAATAGAAGCTATAGTATGGCCTTTTAATATAATAATTGTATCTGCAATTTGTTCCACTTCATCTAAATGGTGAGTTGAGATGAAAATGGTAATTTCTTTTTCTGCAACTTCTCCAACGAGAAATTGGAGGATCTGCCGTTTAACGATAGGATCAAGCCCATTTGTCGGTTCATCTAAAATGATATATTCTGCCTTTGTAGAAACGGCTAAAATGATAGCAAGCAGTGCTTTCATTCCTTTTGAATAACTACGAATTCGTTTGTTTGGTAAGTTAAAACGTTTTAACAATTCATAGAAATATGCTTCATCAAATGCGGCATAAACTGATTTATAAAACTTTACAATTTCTTTTACCGTATAGCCGTTCAGTATGTTAGTAGAATCCGGAACATATACGATTTTTTGTTTCGTTTCAGGATTCTTATGAATGTCGGTATCCTCATATGTAACACATCCTTCATCAGGGTCTAAAATGCCGACCATCGTTCGTAATAAAGTTGTTTTTCCCGCACCGTTTCTTCCGAGTAGTCCGATGATACTCCCTCTTTGCAATGTGAAAGAAACATCGTCTAAAATCGTTTGATTATCAATTGTTTTCTTCAAGCTTGTCACTTTCAGCATCTGTATTTCCTCCAATCTCTTTATAGTATGAATCTATCCAATCATGAATTTTATCTTTCGTAACACCAAGATAAGAGGCTTCTAATAGTAATTGATGAAATTGCTTTTCAACCATAGCGATTTTCCTTTCGTCTAATGTTGGGGTAATCGATTGGGATACAAATGTTCCTTTTCCTCGTAATGTTTCAATAATCCCTTGTCGCTCTAACTCTTGATACGCTTTACTCACTGTATTTGGATTTATAACGAGTAAAGAAGCGAGTTCGCGTACAGAAGGTAGTTTGTCACTTGGAGCTAACATGTTCTTTAATACGAGTTCTTTTATATTTTGAACAATTTGTTCCCATATCGGAGTGTTGCTTCTTGGATCAAGTTGAATATGCAAGAGCAATGTCTCCTTTCTGACTTGTATTAAGTGTACTACTATGTGTAATACACTTAATACAATAAAGGTGATGAATGTGTTTGTCAACTGAAAATGTTAGAAAAATATGGTATTAAAAAACAGTGAATTGGAAAAAATAGGTTTGATATAGAATGGAGGGTTAGTCATGAAGCGAGTTTTTGGAATACTTGTTTGTTTCATGTTATTGCTTTCTGGTACTTCAGTTAGTTTCGCACAATCTGAGAAGACGAAGCAGGAGAAAACAGAAGAAACAACACCGAAGTTAGCGGAACAAGCGTCATCAGCAATTGTAATTGAACAAGATACAGGTAAAGTTTTGTTTGATAAAAATCCAAATGAGAAGTTACCACCTGCTAGTATGACGAAGATTATGACAATGCTATTAATTATGGAACAAGTTGAAAAAGGAAAACTAAAACTGACCGATAAAGTGAGAGCAAGTGAGCATGCAGCTTCAATGGGTGGATCACAAATCTTTTTAGAGCCTGGAGAAGAGATGACTGTAAATGAAATGCTAAAGGGTATTGCAATTGCATCTGGAAATGATGCGTCTGTTGCAGTAGCGGAGCATATCGCTGGTTCAGAAGAAGGTTTTGTAAATATGATGAACAAAAAAGCGAAAGATTTAGGACTGAAAAATACTCATTTTCAAAATCCGACAGGTCTTCCGGCTAAAGATCATTATTCAACAGCAAATGATATGGCTATAATGGCGAAAGAATTGATGAAGTACCCACTTATTCGCAAATACACAGGAAAATACGAAGACTATTTACGTGAAGATACGGATAAGAAGTTTTGGCTCGTTAATACGAATAAGTTAGTGCGTTTTTATCCTGGAGTAGATGGTGTAAAAACGGGCTTTACGACAGAAGCAAAATATTGTTTAACAGCATCGGCTGAAAAGAATGGGATGCGTGTTATTTCAGTTGTTATGGGAGCACCTACATCAAAAGAACGGAACAATCAAGTAACGAAGCTTCTTGACTACGCATTTGGTCAATATATGACAAAGAAATTGTATACACGAGGCGAAAAAATTAAGACTGTCCAAGTAGGAAAAGGGAAGAAAGAAAAAGTAGATTTAGTTGCGTCAGACAATGTATCTCTTCTTATGAAGAAGGGCGAAAACATGGACAAGGTAAAGCAAGAAGTAATTGCTGAAAAGAAAGTGAAAGCGCCGATTAAAAAGGGCGATGCACTTGGTACACTTGTTATTAAAAAAGATAAAGATGTTTTATTAAAACAAACAATTGTAGCAAAAGAAGATGTTGCTGCAGCGAGCTGGTGGGAGTTATTTAAAAGAAGTTTTGGGATGTTTTCAACATCAAAATAGCGGCAAACATTTTGCCGCTTTTCTATTCGTATGTAAGTAAATAATTGCTGAATGGTTTCACTTTATGGCGAAATAGTTCTTCTTTTGTCAGTAGGAAGGATTCTTATGTTGTATCACGAAAATCTTTATGTATGTAAATGAGTAAAGTTTGAGCATAAGGAGGAAATCGTGTGAGTCTTTCCATGCAATTAGAAGTAAAACGTGACGTCCTATGTGTGAGGCTAGCGGGTGAATTAGATCATCATACTGCTGAAGAGTTGCGAACGAAAGTAACAGATATGATTGAGACACATGGTGTTCATCATATTGTTTTGAGCCTAGAGAACTTATCGTTTATGGATAGTTCTGGTTTAGGTGTTATATTAGGCCGATATAAGCATGTAAAGGGATTAGGTGGAGAAATGGTTGTTTGTGCAATTTCACCGCCTGTTAAACGTTTATTTGAAATGTCGGGCTTATTTAAAATTGTTCGCTTAGAAGAAAGTGAAGCGCATGCGCTCGCGACGTTGGGGGTGGCATAAATGAGAAATGAAATGAACCTTCAATTTTCAGCATTAAGTCAAAATGAATCGTTCGCTCGCGTTACAGTAGCTGCTTTCATTGCACAACTAGATCCTACGATGGAAGAACTTACAGAGATTAAAACAGTTGTGTCAGAAGCGGTTACGAATGCAATTATTCATGGGTACGAAGGAAATGCAGAAGGTGTTGTTTATATTTCTGTAATTTTGGAAGAAGCAATGGTGAAACTCACGATTCGAGATGAAGGGATTGGCATCTTTAATTTAGATGAAGCGAGACAACCCCTTTTTACAACTAAACCTGAATTAGAGCGTTCCGGAATGGGATTTACTATCATGGAAAATTTTATGGATGAAGTAGAAGTTATTTCAAACGAATCTTTCGGGACAACAATCCATTTGACAAAATACTTATCAAATAGTAACGCTCTATGCAATTAAGGAGAATAGCCTATGGACATAGAGGTCAAAAATGAGAAGAAGAAACCTCAGTTAAAGGACCACGAGCTAAAAGCGTTAATTCAAAAAAGTCAAGATGGAGATCAACAAGCAAGAGATACAATTGTTCAAAGTAATATGCGTCTCGTATGGTCGGTTGTGCAGCGTTTTCTTAATCGCGGATACGAACCAGACGATTTGTTTCAAATTGGATGTATTGGACTCTTAAAATCGGTAGATAAATTTGATTTATCTTTTGACGTGAAATTTTCAACATATGCAGTTCCCATGATTATTGGCGAAATACAACGATTTTTACGTGATGATGGATCAGTGAAAGTAAGTAGGTCTTTAAAAGAAACAGGAAACAAAATTCGAAAGATGAGAGACGAGCTTTCGAAAGAATTCGGAAGGGCTCCAACGATTAATGAGGTAGCTGAAGCGTTAGAACTAACGCCAGAGGAAGTGGTTCTGGCGCAAGAAGCGAGTCGTGCCCCTTCATCCATACATGAAACGGTGTATGAAAACGACGGAGATCCAATTACTATTTTAGATCAAATTGCAGATCAATCTGAAACGAAATGGTTTGATAAAATTGCTTTAAAAGAAGCAATTAGAGAATTAGATGAGAGAGAGCGTTTAATTGTATATTTACGCTATTATAAAGACCAAACCCAATCAGAAGTAGCAGAGCGAATAGGCATTTCGCAAGTACAAGTTTCAAGACTTGAAAAGAAAATATTAAAACAGATGAAAGATCGAATAGATGAATAGCTATCTATTCGATCTTTTTTTATGACTTTAATAGGAGGAGATTGTAAACTTTCTTAAAAATTAACAGAATTTATTGATAATTTAGTAAATTTAAAATATAATCCAATTATGAACTTGTCACAAAGGGGGAAGAAAATATGGAAACGAGGCAACAATGGGGCACGAGGGCTGGATTCATTTTTGCAGCGGTCGGCTCTGCCGTTGGATTAGGAAACATATGGCGTTTTCCTTATACGGCGTATGAAAATGGAGGAGGCGCATTCTTTTTACCGTACTTATTCGCATTATTAACGACTGGGATTTCATTATTGGCGTTTGAATTTGCTCTTGGGCATCGTCACCGTGGTTCAGCGCCACTTACGTTCTTTCGTATTCATCCGCGTGCTGAATTCATCGGATGGTGGCAAATGTGTGTAACGTTTATCGTTTCAACATATTATGCAGTAATTATTGCTTGGTCTATTTCTTATACGTATTTTGCAATTACTGGCGCATGGGGGAAAGACACGGAATCATTTTTATTTAAAGAGTATTTACATGTTGCAGATAAACCTGGACAGTTTGGAGGGCTCGTACCGGAAGTATTAATTCCACTAGCTCTCGTTTGGATTATTGTGCTTGGTGTTGCTTTTAAAGGAGTTAAAAAAGGAATCGAAGTTGTGAACCGTATTTTCATCCCTTTACTAGTTGTTATGTTCCTTATTATCGTAGTTCGTGCAGTGACGATGGAAGGTGCGATGCAAGGATTAGATGCATTCTTTAAACCAGATTGGAGTCGTATTTTTGACGGAAAAGTATGGCTTGCTGCTTACGGTCAAATCTTCTTTAGCTTATCTTTAGCATTTGGAATTATGATTACGTATTCTAGTTATTTACCGAAAAACTCAGATACAACAAATAACGCTTTTATTACTGGATTTGCAAACTCAGGATTTGAATTATTAGCAGGGATTGGGGTCTTTGCGGCTCTTGGATTTATGGCAAACAATATGGGAGTACCAGTTGATAAAGTAGCAAGTGCTGGTGTAGGGCTTGCTTTCGTAGTATTCCCGCAAATTATTAATGAATTACCGATGTCACCTTTATTTGGCGTATTATTTTTCTTATCATTAACGGTTGCTGGAATTACATCCCTCATCTCGCTTGCGGAAGTATGTTTTGCTGCCGTATCTGAAAAGTTTAGCTTAAGCCGCCAGAAAACAATTGGAATTATGGGGACGCTTCTCGTACTCGTTTCTCTCGTTTTTGCGACACGTGGCGGGCTTATGTTCCTAGATGTTGTGGATTACTTCGCTAATAACTTCGGATTAATTACAATTGCTCTAGCGGAAGTAGTTACGATAGGACTCATTTTACGTCGTTTACCGGTTTATCAAAACCACGCAAACTTCGTATCTGATATTAAGTTAGGGACGTTTTGGAGAGTGAGTTTACTCGTTATTACTCCGCTTATGTTAGGGTACATGTTAATTGATGGTACAATCCAAAATATTAAAAAGAACTATGGAGGGTACCCAACGGAGTTTGTTGTAACATATGGTTGGTCAATTGCAGCAGCGTTCCTTATCATTGCGCTAATCATTAGTTTAAAGAAATGGAATGCACAAATACATTCAGATTCTGATAAGCTTGAAAAAGAATGGAAAGATCGAGGTGTTTCATAATGAGTGGATCAGCGATTATGATGATGGTTATTGGAATAGTAGTCATTTGGGGAGGGCTCGCATTAAGCATTGCAAATTTATTTAAGAAAAAAGCATAAACTAAAAAACATCTGTACCGAAATGGTACAGATGTTTTTTTATGAAAAAATTGTATTAGAAAAAAATTGAATAACCATACTACAACTACGAGGAAGAGTGAAGAGGTGAATGGAAATTGGAACAAACAATTTATATTAAAATGCGTAATCGATTAAAAGTTTCTCCTACGTATGAAGTAAAGCTGGGAGATGTTGCTCAACTTGCCGGAGATGCTGTAGTAGTTCAGTCGTTACAGGATGAGGTAATTTATAAAATTACAGCGCGTGATAAAACGCATGTTGTAATTGATGTTATGAAAATAATTGAGATTATTAGGCAAAAAGCTGCTCATATACAAATTAATTTACTCGGTTCTGGACAAACTCTTGTTGAAATTATATATGAAAAAAAGAAAGTACATCCGATTTTTTTCGGACTTGTATGGTTGTTACTTTTCATTGGAGCAGCTCTTGCCATCATATATTTTCATGAAGATGTAAGCATGCAACAAGTGCACCAACGGTTATATTACATGATTACGGGAGAATTTAAGGCGCAACCACTTTTATTTCAAATTCCTTATTCATTAGGTCTTGGGTTAGGTATGGTTTTATTTTTTAATCATGTATTTCAAAAGCGTATTAATGAAGAACCGAGTCCGTTAGAAGTGGAGATGTTCCAATACCAGCAGTCACTTGACCAATATGTAATTGTTCATGAAAACAAGGATAATATGAAACAACTTACCGATGATTGAGTCTGGATTCGTTATTTTAATTGCCTTAGCAGGAGGAATTGCTGTAGGTAGCGGATATGTTGCATTTTTAGCTGTGCTTGGTATAATCCCTCGTCTAGCTCAATTAACGAGAAGTGGAAAGCACATTCAATATTTTGAGTGGGCAGTTATTGCAGGTACATTAACAGGAGCTTGGTGTAGTTTGAAAAACATTACATTTCAAACGTCGCAATATTGGCTTGTTATATTAGGAATATTTTGTGGCACATTCATTGGAATGCTCGCTGCCGCATTAACAGAAGTGTTAAATGTTTTACCTATTTTAGCGAAACGAGTAGGGGTAGAGGGGAAGATTGTTGTTTTACTCGTTGCTCTTGTACTTGGAAAAGTAATAGGCTCGTTGTTTCACTGGATTTATTTCGTAAAGTAGGAGGCAATATATAAATGACAGGGCGAAAACTAAAGGACGATTACGTAAATAAAGTGAAGGAATACCATCCGAAGCCAAATTATTTTATAAATTGTGTTAAGGCATTTTTTGTAGGTGGACTCATTTGTACAATCGGAGAAGTATTGATGAAATTTTATATACATTATTTTCATTTTAGTGAACAAGAGGCAGGGAATCCAACCGTCGCAACTCTTGTACTATTATCGGCGATTTTAACAGGTTGTGGTGTATATGATAAAATCGGTCAATTTGCTGGAGCAGGGTCGGCCGTACCTGTTACGGGATTTGCGAATTCTATGGCAAGTGCTGCGCTAGAGCATAAGAGTGAAGGAATTGTGCTTGGGGTTGCTACAAACATGTTTAAGCTAGCGGGAAGTGTAATCGTTTTTGGTGTTGTCGGGGCATACATTATTGGGTTAATAAGATATACTTTTAAAATTTTTATGTCTTAAAGGAGGGGCTAGTATGAGGTTGACAGGAAAACAAACGTGGGTATTTCAAAATGATATTTATGTGAATGCAACCGGTACTGCCGTCGGTCCAAAAGAAGCTGAAGGCCCTCTTGGAAAGGAATTTGATATTTCATATGATGATTTACATTGCGGAGAGGAAAACTGGGAGCTTGCTGAACGAAGATTAATGTCAGATTCTATTCAACAAGTCATGCAAAAAGCAAATGTAGAAACATCACAAATTGATTTCTTTTTAGCGGGTGATTTATTAAATCAAACAGTAACAGCAAATTACGTTGCGCGTAAGTGGGGAATTCCCTTTTTAGGCATGTTTAGTGCTTGTGCGACCTCGATGGAGACTTTAGCGGTCGGATCAGCCTTTATAGACGGTGGATTCGCAAATCGTGTTTTAGCGACGGTAAGTAGTCATAATGCAACAGCTGAAAGACAGTTTCGTTATCCAACAGAGTATGGGGGACAAAAACCAGGAACAGCAAATTCCACTGTTACAGGTGCGGGATCCATATTAATTAGTAAAGAAAAAAGTGCCATTAAAATTACGTCGGCTACGATTGGAAAAGTACAAGATTTAGGAATTGCGAATCCTTTAGATATGGGATCGGCGATGGCGCCGGCTGCGGCTCATACAATTCAGCAACATTTTGAAGATTTGAAGAGAAGTGCCAATGATTATGATGTGATTGTTACCGGTGATTTATCTGCTATTGGGACACCGATCGCGAAGCAACTGTTACTGGAAGAAGGTTATGATATTGGGCATATATATAATGATTGCGGATTAATGATTTATGATTCGGGTCAAGAAGAAGTATTTGCAGGTGGTAGCGGTTGTGCTTGTTCAGCTGTTGTCACATATGGTCATTTATTAAGCGAGATGCAAAAAGGGAATTTACAACGAATTTTTGTCGTTGCTACTGGCGCGTTATTAAGCCCGATGATGATGCAGCAGAAAGAAACAATTCCAACAATTGCACATGGTGTCGTATTTGAGAGAGTGAAGGGAGAGTGAATTGTGGATTTTATATATGCATTTCTTGTAGGAGGCGCTATTTGTCTAGTTGGACAAGTATTGTTAGATTTTGCAAAGTTAACACCAGCTCATTTAATGGCTACCTTTGTGGTGATAGGAGCAGTTTTAGATGGATTTGGATTGTACGATAAGCTTATAAAGTTTGCTGGTGCTGGGGCAACAGTTCCTATTACAAGTTTTGGACATTCCTTATTACACGGGGCAATGCATGCGGCGGAGAAATACGGATATATAGGGATTGGTATGGGTATGTTTAGTTTAACGTCTGCAGGCATTTCTGCAGCGATATTATTTTCATTTTTTATAGCACTAATATGTAAACCGAAAGGATAAATCAAATGAGACGAAGGGTTGTTTTGGTCACAGATGGAGATGAATATGCAAAGCGAACAATTGAGCTTTTAACGAAGGAATTTGGGGGAAGGTGTATTTCAGCATCACAAAGCAATCCAACCAAATTAACAGGGAAGAAAGTTGTTGAGCTTATTATGCAAACGCCATATGACCCTGTATTTGTCATGTTTGATGACAGTGGATTTATTGGAGAAGGATCTGGTGAAAAAGCTTTAAAATATGTAGCCACGCATAAACAAATTGATGTACTTGGGATTTTGGCAGTAGCGTCTAATACACATCATTGGGAATGGGCACGTGTAGATGTAAGCGTGGATCGAAACGGGAATTTAACGGAATATGGCGTTGATAAGTTTGGACTCCCAGATGGTGAAATTGGCAGAATTAGCGGAGATACAATTTATTGTCTAGATGATTTGAATGTTCCTGTCATTGTTGGAATTGGTGATATTGGTAAGATGTGTGGAAACGATGAATGGGAGAGAGGTTCACCAATTACTAAAAAAGCAATTCAGTTAATTTTGGAAAGGAGTGGGTTTTATGACGAAGCCTAAAAAAATAGATATTCCTATTTCAACTTTCATAAGTGACAATGAAAATTATTTAAAACAAACGGTTGGATTAGGCGTTACATTTGATGTTGGTATTCGTAAATTTCAAATTTTGAATAAAGAAATTGCTGTGTTATTCGTAAATGGACTTTGTGATACAAATTATATCATTCCTATTTTAGAAGAAGCTGTGGATACGAATGAAATAAGGGATGTTGAAGAAGATACAGTAAAGCTTTTAGAGAATCGTTTAATTCATCAGCAAGTAAGTAAAGTGAAAACGATGGATGAAGTAATGGTTCAAGCGTTATCAGGGCTTATTATTATATTTGTGGAGGGTGAAACAGAAGCGTTTGCAATAGATGTTCGTAGCTATCCAGGGCGAACACCGACAGAGCCAGATACCGAAAAAGTAGTGCGCGGTGCGAGAGATGGATTTGTTGAAAATATTGTTGTGAATACAGCATTAATTCGTAGGAGAATTCGAGATCCACGTCTTCGAAACGAAATTATTCGAGTAGGAGATAGATCGCAAACGGATATTTGTATTACATATGTACAAGATGTTGCAAATCAAGATTTAGTAAAGATTATAAAACAAGAATTAAATAACATTGATGTTGATGGCATTACGATGGCGGATAAAACAGTGGAAGAATTTGTTGTAAAGCAAAGCTATAATCCATTCCCGCTTATTCGATATACAGAAAGACCGGATGTAGCAGCCAATCATTTATTAGAAGGACATGTTCTAGTACTTGTTGATACATCACCGAGTGCTATGATTACGCCAACAACATATTTCCATCATTTACAGCATGCAGAAGAGTTTAGACAAAATCCAGCTGTCGGTACATTTTTACGCTGGGTACGCTTTTTAGGTGTTTTATTCTCCTTGTTTTTACTACCATTTTGGTTAGTGTTTGTATTTGATCCAACTCTTTTACCAGAAAATCTTGCTTTTATTGGACCGACTAAGATGACACATTTACCAATTTTATTACAAGTATTAATGGCAGAGGTCGGGCTTGAGTTTTTAAGGATGGCTGCCATTCATACTCCAACGCCGTTATCGTCTGCAGCAGGATTAATTTCCGCTATATTAATTGGTCAAATAGCAATCGATGTAGGTTTGTTTGTACCAGAAGTTATTTTGTATGTAGCAGTTTCTATGATCGGTGCTTATGCAACACCGAGTTATGAATTAGGGCTAGGGAATAAGGTTGGAAAATTATTTGTTATTATTTTAACAGGTCTCTTCCATGAGATGGGCTTTGTAATTGGTATGACGATATTGATTTTATTTTTAACGTCTATAAAAAGTTTGCAAACACCTTATTTATGGCCGTTTTTACCATTTGATTGGGGCGCATTAACAAAAATTCTACTTCGTCCGACGATGTCTAGTTTAAAAGTACGACCAAGTATTGTAAGACCTCAAAATGTAAAAAGACAAAAATAAACGGGATTATACACCCGTTTATTTTTTTAGCAAAAATTTATTGTTTTTTAACAAAAATCATACATTTTTTGTGTACACTTAGAGTAGATATTGTGTATGGAAGGGGAAGAGGACATGATTAAATTATTTGTAAGTGATTTAGATGACACGCTCGTTTACAATGTGAATGATATGCAAAAAGAAGATGAACGTGCAATTTGTTGGTTAGCTGAAAAAGGGACAAATATTTGTTTTGCCTCAGGCCGCTTTACTCATCGAATTGATGAAGTCGTAAATAGGTTTGCATTCCCGTATTACACAACGAGTTTAAATGGAGCGACGATGTTACTACCGGATGGGAAAATATTTCATGAATCAAGTTTTGAAGATGGGATTGCCCAGGAAATATATCGATATATCCATAAAAAGGGACTAGCAGATATTGTTTGTGCAAATGAGCAACGGTATACAAAAAGAAAAAATGAACATCATCATAATTTTGAAACGTATATGGGCGTGCATATCGCTGAAATAGAAGCATTAGAAGAGGAATTTGGTAAAACTGTACATCCTGCGAAATTGTTTGTTTTTGGGGAAGAAGAGACAATTGAAGCATTAGACCAAGAATTACGAGATACCTTTCAGAATGAAGCGGAAGTTTTTATGTCTGGTAAACGCTATGTTGACATTATGCCAAGGGGAGTAAGTAAAGGGAGTGCTTTAAGACGACTAATGGAACATTTGCAAATTGAAGCAAATGAAGTTGCATGCATTGGAGATTCTTTCAATGATATTTCTATGTTTGAAGTAACCCCGCATTCATTCACTCTGCATCATGCTCATCCATATGTCAAGGAGAAGGCAAATCATATAGTTCGTTCGGTTGAAGAAGCTATTATGAAATTGCCGTTACTTGTATAAAAAAGAAGCTCGTCACTGACGAGCTTCTTTTTACTTGAATAAAGATTTAACAAAATCAATGATACTTGAGAAGAAATCTTTCACTTTATCTAGGAAACTTTGCCCTTCTTCAGATCCTAAAAAGGCAGAAACATGTTCTTTTGCTTTATTTAACTGACTGCCAACTTGATTCCAATCGATGTTAAGATTTTTCATTTTATCAAATAGCGCAACTAAGTTATCTAACTGTTCATCCGTTAATGTAATACCAAGTTGATCCGCAATTTTTTTTATTAATGAACGTAAATCTTCAGTTGTTTTTGGCTGCTCTTTGGCAATTTCTTCTTTAATTTTCGCAACAAGTTGAACCGCTTTTTCTTCACCAATTTTATCACCGAGCTGGGATGTTTGCACCATTTCTTCATTGGCTACTTTTTTTACTTCCTCAGGAATTGCTTTGTTTGATGTCGTTTCATAAGCTTTCATTAAGCCAGTTAAAGCAGCAGTTCCAGAAACTTTAAATGGTGCAGTAATTTGAATTTCTGCATCTTTCACACCTGCTGTAATAAGTGCGTTTGTGTACATTGCATCTGTTATTGAATTAATGTTTTTTGAACGTACAATGAGACCAGAACCTGGCTTTGTGTATGTGATCATAGAAGAGGAAATTGCTCTCGTACCAATTTGAGCTTTTGGAACAATCCCTTCTAGAAATTTATGTTCTTCCGCATTAGACACAGTAATAATTGTAGCATCTTTTGGTGCTTTCATTTCTTTTAACAGATCTTGTTTTTGTTGTTCAGACAAGTTTTCTCCTAGTGTAACAATTGATTCTCCTTCGATGATGTCTGCAAACGAAGCTGTTGGCATAATAAATACTGCGACAGCTAATAGCAGAGCTAGTAATTTCGTTTTCACGAAAAATCGCTCCCTTTCTCTTTCTAAAATTTTCGGGCAACACAGTTATTATAGTATATATTTCTTATTTGTCACCTAGCTTTTTCCACATTTCAAAAAAGAAGTATGTAGATTGTCGGATTCTTTTTGTTTCTAGTCATGAATGTGGTAATATAGTGCTGAGATAGTTGAAAGGAGACATATACGTATGAAAACTTTAGGATACATATTAATGGAAAATGGTGAAAAAATCGATTTAGAATTTTTCCCAGAAGAGGCACCAAAAACAGTAGAAAACTTTAAAAAACTAGCAGAGCAAGGATTTTATGATGGTGTGACATTCCACCGCGTTATTCCTGGCTTCGTAAGCCAAGGTGGAGATCCAACAGGAACAGGTGCGGGTGGTCCAGGTTACTCTATCCCATGTGAAACTGATGGAAATCCTCATAGACACCTTGTAGGATCACTTTCTATGGCACATGCTGGTCGTAACACAGGCGGTAGTCAATTCTTTATCGTTCATGAGCCACAGCCACACTTAGATGGTGTACATACTGTATTTGGTAAAGCAACAAGCGGTATTGAAACAGTATTAAACATGCGTCAAGGTGATGTAATGAAAGAAGTTAAAGTTTGGGAAGAATAAGTGAATGAGAAAAGAGAGCTATTGCTCTCTTTTTTTTAATAGGAATGGGTATTTCGTTTACGGTACATGATACAAGTAGTAATGTGACTGTAGTGAAAATAAGTCGCTTATGAGAACAAAATATTAACAAATTACATAGAATACATTAGATTACACGTTTCAATAAAGATTTTTTGTTGCATTCATTTTGCTAGAATTCATCTGCTCTAAGGTGATGAATAGTGAAGTGATAATGAGCGGTGGATGTTTCTTTTCATTTTCATATAACAGCGTTTCTTCTTTTATCTACTTAACAAAAATAGTAATGAAATGTATATTTGACTTTCTTCTTTTCGCTTTGTATGATTATCAAGTTGTTTTAAGCTCTTCTCACTCTGTTGAAAATATTGTAAAATGAATGTGATATGAAAAGAGTGATTGAGGGGATTTAATAGTTTGTAACTTTTGTAAGAAGGGATAAGGGTTATGTTAATTCGTTTTAAAAAAAGTTATGAAAAGATTGCAATGGGGCTTCTTTCATTTATGCCAACTGAAAAAGATGTGAAAACATTACAATTGACTATGAAAGATTATGAAGCAAAGGATGATTGGCAATTGTATTTGTGGAAACAAAACGAAGATTTTGTTGGGATAATGGGGATTGTAAAAAAAGAGAATCAAGTTTTGGAAATTCAGCATTTGAGTGTGAACCCATCTCACCGTCATATGGGTATTGGGACGAAGATGGTTCAAGAGTTAAAGAGTAAATTTCTTGAGTTTACAATTTGCGGAAATGAGCAAACAGCAAGTTTTTGCAAAAAGTGTAAAGGGCTTGAACAAAATATACATTCGTGAAAGCAGAGATAAGTAGTTTATTATCTCTGCTTTCTTTTTTGTAATTGTTCGTTTCGTTCAGCGATGACTTCTGTTCGATCACGTAATGTGTGCTTATTTATTATAAATTCATTAGAAGTAGCATTCACGTCTTTCCAAGGAAGGTTTTGTTTCTGACATAATTCTATGCAGTACTTTTCTAATGTTGTATCCGACAATGGTAAAAATAACGGTGTAAAACCTTCTTCTTTCTGGATAGATTGCAATTTATCTTTGAGTAAGAACAGAAGTTGTGTCTCATTTATTCCTAAACGAAGTAAATGTGCACTGTTTTTTTCTAAAATCGTTATGGCGCTTTTCATCATCTTCTCTGCGCCATTCCAGTTAGAGCGTCTGTGATGGTATAAAGAAACTGCAATTTGAATGAGGCCGACTAAATAATGATCCCGATTTCCTCTCGGTTTTGTTTTCCAATATTCTTCCAGTATTTCGTGGCATTCAAAATAATCATAATCTCCGTGAAAATGAATTAAAAACTGTATGTATTCCGTAGGATACATTTTCTTCGCCCCTATCTAACGGTTATAAGTATAAGTTTATCATAGAAATATGAACAATAAACGACTAGGGAATTTCTCCCTAGTCGTTATTGTTCATATTAGCAGAAGCAAGCTGCCCCTACAATAATTAGTAAAATAAACAATACAACAAGTAATGCGAACCCACCGCTAAAACCACAATCAACGTGACCCATAGTTTTTTGACCTCCTACATTGTTCTTACTACACTGTTATCATATGAAGTGGTGGGCATGATGCCATAGGCATAGGTCTATTTTTAATTAAATTTCTTAAAAAGGTTGGATAGAACATGAGTATGCTCTATACTTATGTTGTTATAGAAAAAATGTGGTGGGATGCTTTGTGCAGTATAATTTTAAAGTAGAGGCTTTTGAAGGGCCTTTAGATTTATTGTTACATTTAATACATCGTTATGAAATTGATATATATAATATTCCTGTAGCGGAAATTACAGAGCAATATTTATCTTATGTTCATACGATGAAAGAACTACAATTAGATGTTGCAAGTGAGTATTTAGTAATGGCTGCAACGTTATTACAAATTAAAAGTAAAATGTTGTTGCCGAAACATGAAGAAGATGTACTTGATAACGGTGATGACTTTATAGATGATCCTCGTCAAGAATTGATGGAGAGGTTAATTGAATATAAGAAATATAAGCAAGTTGCTACTGAACTAAAAGAAAGAGAACAAGAAAGAGCACAGCTATATACACGTCCGCCAATTGATTTTACATCATTGCAACAAGAAGAGGAGACAAACTTGCCTCTTGATGTTACGTTATATGATATGCTAGCGGCATTCCAAAAATTAATGCGCCGTAAAAAAGCAAAGAAACCTGTGACAACACGTATTACTCGTCAAGAAATACCAATTGAACAGCGTATGACGGATATTTTAAAGCAGTTAGAAATACAAGGTGGTCGTCAAAGTTTTTATGATTTGTTTGTTGATGATGAACGGGAAATAATGGTTGTAACATTTTTAGCGGTTCTTGAGCTTATGAAAAATCAACAAATCGTAATTGAACAAGAACATAATTTTGATGAAATTTTCGTATCAAGCTATACTAAATCTGCATAGAGTTAGTATGGAAAATGGGATAGAAATAGTATATCTCATGCTAGGTTTGAATGTATCGTTTGGAACAAGAGAAAAAATATTGAACCGAACGCATTGATTGTGATTCGGTTTTTTTGATGTGTATTTTTATGGGAAAAATAGGAGGAAGGAGCTCGTAAGATGGATAGAACAGAACAGAAATCAATCATTGAAGGGCTTTTATTTGTTTCTGGTGATGAAGGGATTTATCCTGAACAAATAGCAAAAGTCCTTGAAATTGAAGGAAACGAAGTAATAGATATTTTAGAAGAAATGCAAAAAGAATGTGAAGGTGCACACCGAGGTTTGCAAATTGTACAGTATGCAAAAGTATATCGTTTTGCTACAAAGAAAGAACATGCGTCGTACTATCAAAAACTAATAGATATCCCAACAGCTGCTTCACTCTCTCAGGCCGCGCTAGAAACGTTAGCAATTGTTGCGTATCGTCAACCCATTACAAGAACTGAAATGGAAGAGATTAGAGGAGTAAAAACTGATAAGGCGTTACAAACGTTAGTATCACACTTACTTATAAAAGAAATGGGAAGAGCAGAAGGACCTGGGCGTCCTATTTTATATGGAACGACGAAAGAATTTTTGGACACGTTTGGATTAAAAACATTAGATGATTTACCTCCGCTTTCTGAAGAAAACGAACAAATGAATGAAGCGGATTTATTCTTTGGTTCTTTACAAGAGATATCGAAATAAAAGCTTAGCATTTTGCTAAGCTTTTTTTGTATATCAATTATATACCGTGCCATACTAATTGAAAAAAGGAGACGAGTTATGAGCGGTATACGAAGTGTTTTATTATTAGTTTCTGTTTTGTTATGCTTTTCTTTAAATAGTGCATCGGCCCAAAGGTATATGATGTCTATTCATACTGCGTCTCCTTTACATATGCAGCGGCAACATTTTGGTAAAATGAAAGTGAGTTTCTTAAAAGTTGGACAAGGTGATGCAACACTTATTATATTGCCAAATGGACAAACGATGTTAATTGATGGAGGACCTTATGAAGCTGGTGAGGTTATCATCCAAAAGCTAATTGAAAAAGGAATTAACCATTTAGATGCTATCGTCAGTACTCATCCTGATATGGATCATATTGGAGGGCTCATTCCGATTGTAGAGCAAATGCCGGTATCACTTATATTAGATAGTGGAAAAACATATAGTTCTCTTACTTATCATACGTATCGAAATCATATAAAGAAAAGGGGAATCCCTTTCATTTCAGTAAAAGAGGGCCAATACATACCGCTAGATCCGCATGTTTCCATACAAGTATTAAACAATGGGAAGTCCAAAGATGAAAATAATGAATCTTCAATTGTATTAAAGGTTCGGTATGGTAAGGCAGATTTTTTACTAATGGGTGATGCTGATGTGCGGACGGAAAATGAAATATTAAAGCAATTTGATGTACATGCAGATGTGCTAAAGGTGGGACATCATGGCTCATATACTTCAACAAGTGAAAGGTTTATAAAGAAGGTAGAACCACAGTTCGCGATTCTTTCTTATGGTAGCAGAAATCCGTATGGACATCCTCATCAAAGTGTAGTGAGACGATTAAAACAGCGTGGTATAATGATGTATGGAACAAATAAGCGTACAGTAGAAATGGAAACAGACGGCGAACATATTACAATTGGGTCTAGCGGATTAATGCCATTACTTAAGTGATTCATACGATAGATGATATTGTTCCTTTTTGGAAAAAATGAATAACATATATTATAATTGCGAGAGACGTACTAAGCTTCCTTTTTGTTAAACAAAGAGGAAATTTCAATAGAATGTATAGACAACTACTCGTGCATATATTAAGATGGAATTAGGCGAATAAGGTAATAATAACAAGTAGGTATTTCATGGGAAAGGATCGATGAAAATGAAAACGCAAGTTGTCATCAATGCCAAAATTTATACAGGTCAAGAAGTAGTGGAAAACGGATTTATTCGTTACGCAGAAACAATTAAAGAAATTGGTTTGATGGCTCAATATGTATCACAAGAAAATGAAGCGGTTTTAGATGCGACAGGAAAAATTGTGATTCCAGGTATGATTGATGTTCATATTCATGGTGGATACGATATTGATGCGATGGATGCAAATAGCGATGGGTTAGTAACTCTAGGTAAAGAAATGTTAAAAGAAGGAGTTACAACTTACTTCCCAACAACAATGACACAAGCTCCAGAAGCAATCGAAGCAGCACTACATGCTGCGAAGGAAGCGAAAGAAAAAGGAGCACATTTCGAATATATTCACTTAGAAGGACCGTATGTTTCAAAGAAACGTGCGGGTGCACAACCACTTGAACATATTGTTCCTGCGAATATTGAACAATTTAAACAATGGCAGGAAGCAAGCGGAAATTTAATTAAATTAGTAACATATGCACCTGAAGAAGAAGGTGCGTTAGAGTTTGAGCAGTATCTTGCTGAAACTGGTGTTGTTGGCACAATGGGACATACCGATGCAATTGATGCACAACTAAAAAATAGAAACATTACACATGCAACGCATTTATATAATCAAATGCGTGGATTACATCACCGTGAACCAGGAGTTGTTGGTCATGTGTTATTAAATCCAGATGTAATGGTTGAAGTAATTACAGATGGTATTCACATTCACCCTGATATGGTGAAATTAGCATATAAATTAAAAGGACCGAAAAAAGTAAGTGTTATTACTGACGCAATGCGTGCAAAAGGTCTTGAAGATGGATTATATGAGCTTGGCGGACAGCCAGTACATGTAAAAGATGGTAGTGCTCGATTAGAAGATGGAACGTTAGCTGGTAGTATTCTAAAAATGGATCAAGCTTTCCGAAATGTAATTGAATTTACAGGTTGTTCAATCGAAGAAGCAGTACTAATGACATCAGTGAACCAAGCAGAAGAGTTTGGATTAAATAATAAAGGTGCATTAGCGGTAGGAAAAGATGCAGACTTTGTTGTGATGAATGAAGATTTACATGTATATGATACGGTTCGTTTAGGAATTCATATGAAGGAAGGGAAGTAATGAAATGAATATTCTTGTTGTAAAAACTCCAGAAGAACTAGCAGAAGCAGGTTATAAATTAATTGAAGAAGTTGTAAAAACAAAAGAAAATCCAACATTAGGAATGGCTACAGGAAGCTCTCCATTAGGTATTTATGCAGAAATGCGAAAAAATAAACTTGATACAAGCCGTGTAACCACTGTAAACTTAGATGAGTACGTAAATTTACCACATGAAGATAAAAACAGCTATCACTATTTCATGCAAGAACAGTTGTTTGATCATCTTCCATTTAAACAAACTTATGTACCAAACGGGATGGCAAGTGATTTAGAGGAAGAGTGCAAACGTTACGAGGGCATTCTAGCTGCTAACCCAGTTGACCTACAGATTCTTGGAATCGGTGAAAACGGTCACATCGGATTTAACGAACCAGGAACACCGTTTAATTCTCCAACAAACATTGTTGAATTAACAGAATCTACACGCCAAGCAAACCTTCGCTTCTTCGAAAAAGAAGAAGATGTGCCAACTCAAGCAATTACAATGGGAATTGGGAGCATTATGAAAGCGAAACAAATTCTACTTGTTGCTATGGGTTCTAAAAAGGCAGAAGCAGTTAAAGAATTATTGCAAGGTGCATATAGTGAAGCGTGTCCTGCTACAGTTTTACAACGTCATCCGAATGTAACCGTAATCGCTGATCAAGAAGCTCTATCTTTATGCAGTGAGGCGATTGCTGATGAACATCGACAAGTATTCACCATTTCCGATCTATTATCAGATTCAAGAGTGGGTGAAACAGCTAATTGAGGACGGCGAATGGAAGCCGGGAGATAAAATCCCATCTGAGAATGAACTTTGCGATAAGTTCGAAGTGAGTCGTATGACAATCAGACAGGCGATTAATAATTTAGTGGAACAAGGTTATTTATATCGGAAACGTGGAATCGGTACGTTTGTCCAACTTCCGAAAGTGGAACAAAAATTGCAAGGAATGACAGGATTCACAGAAGATATGATTTCTCGTGGGATGAACCCAAGTAGTCAATTATTAAGTTTCCGCCTCGTTCCAGCTACTGCGAAAATAGCAGACCGGCTGAGAATACAGGAGGGAGAGTCGGTTTATGAAGTGAGGCGTATTCGCTTAGCTGATGATGAACCGATTGCTTTTGAGACGACATATTTGTCGCCAGCTCTTGTAAAAGATATTAACGAAGAAATATTGCAACAATCTTTATATGAACATTTAGAGAAAAAACTGGGCTTCAAACTTGTTAGCGCTACTCAATCAATTGAAGCTTCAATTGCAACGGATAATGAAGCGGAACATCTGCATATTCCTAAAAAGGCGCCAGTGCTTGTCATGCGTCAATGGTCATATTCAGAAGGTGAAGTACCGTTAGAGTATGTGAAATGTATTTATCGTGGAGATCGTTATAAGTTTATTACAAACATCGCACGTAACAAATAATATATTTCAGTTTGTGAAGTACAGTAAATGTCAAATTGTTTAACATGTAAAGAAAAAATACGACTCATCCTTACAAGGAGTGAGTCGTATTTTTATTATGAGCAATTACGTGGTTAACAGCATCTTTAACTGTATTTACTACATAGTGAGCGTGTTCTTTTACTGCGTCATCTGCTTGAGCCATAGCAAAACTGTGAGGAGTTAAAGCAAACATTGGAATATCATTATAAGAATCTCCTATGCAAGCAACTTCCTCTGGTTGTAATTGAAACTCCTTTAATAAAACAGAAATAGCAGAACCTTTACTAATATTAGGTGGCATTACATCTAAGCATTGTTCTGCTGAAATGAACGTACTAACTTTTCCATGAAATTTTTCATCAATTTTTTTCTGAAGAAGTTGTAAGCTCTCCTTTGTTCCACCGACAGAAATTTTATTCGGGAAAATTGTATCATCTATTTTCTGTAATAAATTTGGTTCTTCGACAGAAGTCATCGTTACTTGTTGCTCAAGTTCATGAATAAACGGTGTTTTTTCTTCAATGTAGTAATTATGTTCATCACTAACATAACGGAAATAAGGCTCTTCATTCGTCATGTGTAACAACTCAGGAAGAATGCTGGAATCAAAAGTTGCAGATAATAGCTGCTTATTTTCATTTGTATATACAAAAACACCATTAACACTAATGCGGTGGAAATTTGTATTTACAGCTTTCATTAAGTCTGCAATTTCATTATCAAGTCGGCCAGAAGCGAAACAAAGAATCACATTTTGTTCAGCAAGACTACGAAGTGCTACAATATCCTGTTCGTCAATTAAACCTCCGTGTTGCATCATTGTACCGTCGATATCACTTACAAACATTTTAATCATGTTGCTATCTCCTTTCTATGTACAGTTGCTCTTACATTATACGCATCATATATAAACATGTCTAAAAAATGAATTTTTATGAAATGGTAGATGTTTTACATTGACGACAAAGAAGAATGTTCTGTAACATAAAAGCAGGCTATTTAAGTACGAGGGTGGTGTTATATGAGTAATTATCTAGAAATTAAAAAAGTTTTAAATAATAATGTCATCATTGCTAGCCATCCTGAACATGAGGAAGTAGTAGTGATTGGTAAAGGAATTGGATTTGGGAAAAAAGCGAAAGATGTATTGGAGCAAGAACAAATTGAAAAAATGTTTGTTCTAAAAAATGAACGTGATCGTGAACAATACAAACTGCTAGTTCCACATGTGAGTGAAAAGTTAATTGAATTAATGAATGATATTATGTTCTATATTCAAGAAAAAGCAAAATCGCCATTGAATGAACATATTCATATCGCTTTAACAGATCATATTTCTTTTGCGATTAAGCGTTTAAAACAAGGACTTACAATTGATAATCCTTTTTTAGTTGAAACGAAAATGCTCTATCCAGAGGAATATGAAATTGCTGAAGGTGTTGTAAACCTTTTAAATTCTCGTTTGCAAATTACATTGCCAGAAGGAGAAATTGGGTTTATTGCACTCCATATTTACAGTTCACTTACAAATTCAGATTTATCTTCAGTTAATCAAAACTCTCGTCTCATTGCACAGCTTGTATCTTTAATTGAGACAAACTTACAAATTACATTAGACCAAGAAAGTATTCACTATTTACGCCTTATTCGTCATTTGCAGTATGCTATTGAACGGGTGAAAAAAGGGGAGAAAGTAGAGGAATCACAAAGTTTTGCTGATTTATTAAAGGCGGAATATCCTGTCTGTTATAATTTAGCTTGGAAGCTAGTTAAGGTCATGCAAAAAGAGCTGCAACTTCCTGTTTATGAAGCAGAGAGTATATATTTAACGATGCACCTGCAGCGCTTAGTGAAGGCAGAGCATGTGTAAATAGCCATATATTTTTGTCGAAAATGAAAACGTTAAAAAAAATCATTGAATCGCTTACAATAGTTATGTATAATAACTATTGCAAAGTTATACAAATTTCGACAAACACATTAAGGTATAAAACGAAAACGTTTGCCTTAATTATAGTGAACTTATACGTAAACCTATTTTTGACACGTGTTACTGATTCGATCAGGCATGAGTGGAGAAAAGTAAGGAATGTAAGCTAGAGAAAGGGATATACTACCCTTTGTATAGCTATCGTTCTATCTTTTTTTCCTCATGCCTTTTTGGCGTTTGTCGGAAGGTATCAATATAGATAAGAGAGGAAGGGTTTCCATGTTTAAGAAGATCTTTGGTGTTCTTCAAAAAGTCGGAAAAGCGCTTATGCTTCCAGTAGCGATTTTACCGGCAGCAGGTATTTTACTTGGATTTGGTAATGCATTTCAAAATCCACAGTTAACAAATGTTATTCCTGCTTTAAAGGCAGATTGGTTCGTAATGGTAGCAAAAATTATGGAACAATCTGGTGATATTATTTTCGCTAACCTTGCATTACTATTCGCAGTTGGGGTAGCAATTGGTTTAGCTGGTGGAGACGGAGTAGCTGGTTTAGCAGCATTCGTCGGCTACTTAATTATGAACAAAACGATGAGTGTGTTCTTAGAAGTAGATAAGCTAGTGAAAGTAACAAGTTCTGGAGCAGACCCAGTAAAAATTGGATTTGCAGATCCAGCGTATGCAAACGTATTAGGAATTCCAACGCTACAAACGGGAGTGTTTGGTGGTATTATCGTCGGGATAGTAGCGGCATATTGTTACAATAAATACTTCAACATTGAATTACCATCATACTTAGGTTTCTTTGCAGGTAAGCGTTTCGTACCGATCGCAACTGCAACATTCTCTTTAATAGTAGGTATTATCATGTGCTTCGTTTGGCCATACATTCAAGGTGGCTTAAATACGTTCTCACATCAAATGATTGATGCAAATAGAACGCTAGCAGCATTCATATTCGGTTTAATTGAACGTTCATTAATTCCATTTGGATTACATCACATTTTCTATTCACCGTTCTGGTTCGAATTCGGTCAGTATACAAATGCGGCTGGCGAATTAATTCGTGGTGACCAAAAAATCTTTATGGCACAGTTAAAAGACGGTGTAGAATTAACGGCAGGTACATTTACAACTGGTAAGTATCCGTTCATGATGTTCGGTCTTCCAGCAGCAGCTTTAGCAATGTACCATGAAGCACGTCCAGAAAACAAAAAATTAGCAGCTGGTATTTTAGGTTCTGCTGCATTAACATCTTTCTTAACAGGTATTACAGAGCCACTTGAATTTTCATTCTTATTCGTAGCACCAGTATTATTTGGAATTCACGCAGTATTCGCTGGTCTATCATTTATGACAATGCAAATTTTAGGTGTTAAAATTGGTATGACATTCTCTGGTGGTTTAATCGACTTCCTATTATTCGGTGTACTACCAGGCCGTACGGCATGGTGGTGGGTAATTATTGTTGGTCTTGTACTAGCAGTTATCTACTACTTCGGATTCCGATTTGCAATCCGTAAATGGGATTTAAAAACACCTGGTCGTGAAGTTGCAAATGCGAATGAAGGTGCAGGAAAAGCAGAAGCTGGTGAACTTCCTCGTGAAGTATTAGTAGCACTTGGTGGTAAAGAAAACATTGCTTCTTTAGACGCTTGTATTACTCGTTTACGTGTTCAAGTTAACGAACAAAAGAATGTAAATAAAGATCGCTTGAAAGAGCTTGGAGCAGCTGGTGTACTTGAAGTTGGAAATAATATTCAAGCTATTTTTGGACCGAAATCTGACACATTAAAATCACAAATTCATGATATTATGTCAGGTCGTACACCTCATGTTGAAAAAGAAGAGCCTGTAAAAGTAGAAGAAGCTCCTCAAAAAGTTGATGAAAACGAAACAATCGTTTCACCAATTGAAGGAAAAATCCTACCGATTACAGAAGTACCGGATCAAGTATTCTCAGGAAAAATGATGGGAGATGGATTTGCAATTGAGCCAACAGAAGGAACAGTAGTTTCTCCAGTTAATGGTGAAATTGTCAACGTATTCCCTACAAAGCATGCAATTGGTATTCAATCTGAAGGTGGAAAAGAAATTTTAATCCACTTCGGTATTGACACTGTAAAATTAAATGGTGAAGGTTTTGAAGCACTTGTAGCACAAGGTGACAAAGTGAAACAAGGACAACCATTATTAAAAGTAGATCTTGCATTTGTAAAAGAAAATGCACCATCTATCATTACACCAATTGTATTTACGAATTTACAACAAGGGCAACAAGTCGAATTGAAAAAAGATGGAAATGTTAAGAAGGGCGAAAACGCTATTATTGACATTCAGTAGGAATTTGACGCAAAATGTTTATAATTATAATAGGCGATGTGGTTGACCGAACATCGCCTATTATATACAATAGATGATGTAGTACTCACGTCTATACAACTAAAAAATACTGTAATTTAAAGGAGATAAATTATCATGGAAAAAATCTTTAAAGTAACTAGCGACTCAGGAATTCATGCACGTCCAGCAACTCTACTTGTAAACACTGCAAGCAAATTTGGTTCTGACATTAACTTAGAGTATAACGGAAAGAACGTTAACCTAAAATCAATCATGGGCGTTATGTCTTTAGGTATTCAACAAGGCGCGGAAATTAAAATCACTGCAAATGGTGATGATGCAGCTCAAGCACTAGCAGCTATCGAAGAAACTATGAAAAACGAAGGATTAGGAGAATAATGACTCTTAACATTCAAGGGATCGCTGCATCAAGTGGGATTGCTATTGCAAAGGCTTTCAGACTTGAAAATCCTGAATTTAACATCGAAAAGAAATCAATTACAAACGAAGCTGCAGAAATTGCACGCTTAGAAGCTGCGCTTGAGAAAGCAAAAACTGAATTAGAAGCTATTAAGGACCACGCTTTTGCTGAGCTAGGTGCTGACAAAGCTGCGATCTTTGAAGCACATTTATTAGTGTTAAATGATCCAGAACTAGTAAACCCAGTAAAAGATAAAGTAAATAGCGAAAAAGTAAATGCTGAATTTGCAATGGATGAAGTTGCATCAATGTTTATTTCTATGTTTGAAAACATGGATAACGAATATATGAAAGAACGTGCTGCGGACATTCGTGACGTAACAAAACGTGTTCTTGCACATTTACTAGGCATTAACTTCTCAAATCCAGGTACAATTTCTGAAGAAGTAATCATTATTGCTGAAGATTTAACACCATCTGATACAGCTCAGTTAAACCGTAAGTATGCAAAAGGTTTTACAACTGATATCGGTGGACGTACATCTCACTCTGCAATTATGGCTCGTTCTATGGAAATTCCAGCTGTTGTTGGTACAAAAGTTGTTATGGAGAAAATCCAAAATGGCGATATCGTAATCATCGATGGTTTAGATGGAGAAGTAATTGTTAATCCATCAGAAGAAACTCTTCGCTCGTTTGAAGAAAAGAAAGCGAAATTTGAAGAGCAAAAAGCTGAATGGGCAAAATTAAAAGACCAAGCTACTGTAACAAGTGATGGACATCACGTTGAGCTTGTTGCAAATATCGGAACACCAAATGATGTACAAGGTATTATCGATAATGGCGGAGAAGGCGTTGGTTTATACCGTACAGAATTCTTATACATGGGCCGTGACAATCTTCCAACAGAAGAAGAGCAGTTCGAAGCGTATAAAGCAGTTCTTGAAGGTGTAAAAGAAGGTCAACCTGTTGTTGTTCGTACACTTGACATCGGTGGAGATAAAGAGCTTCCATACTTACATTTACCAAAAGAAATGAACCCATTCTTAGGATACCGTGCAATTCGCTTATGTCTTGATGAGCAAGATGTGTTCCGTACACAACTTCGTGCATTACTTCGTGCTAGCGTATACGGTAACTTAAAAATTATGTTCCCAATGATTGCAACTCTTGATGAGTTCCGTCAAGCGAAAGCGATTTTATTAGAAGAGAAAGCGAAACTTGTAGAAGCGGGTACAACGGTTTCTGATTCTATTGAAGTTGGTATGATGGTTGAAATTCCAGCTTCAGCAGTATTAGCAGATCAATTCGCAAAAGAAGTTGATTTCTTCTCTATCGGAACAAACGACTTAATTCAATACACAATGGCTGCAGACCGTATGAACGAACAAGTATCTTACTTATACCAACCATATAACCCATCTATTTTACGTCTTGTAAAAATGGTTATTGATGCTGCTCATAAAGAAGGCAAATGGGCTGGTATGTGTGGTGAGATGGCGGGCGATTCACTTGCTATCCCATTATTATTAGGATTAGGTTTAGATGAGTTCAGTATGAGTGCAACATCTATTCTTCCTGCAAGAACACAACTAAGCAAGTTGTCAAAAGCAGAAATGGAAACATTAGCAGAAAAAGCATTAATGATGTCAACTGCTGAAGAAGTTGTTGAACTAGTTAAAAGCATATAATCAATAAAAAAACCTGAGTCGATTTGAAATCGGTCTCAGGTTTTTTCTATGAGAAAAGTAAATCTTATTTTTTTACTATAGAGGATAAGGAACAGAATTAGATAGCGATAGCAACGATATCAGTTGGGCATACACGTAAAATACCAGTAAAAGTATTACGGTTTTGATTGTTCTTATCGTCTTTATTGTTATCTTTGTTGTCTTTGTTATTACGAGCTAAAGCAGAGAAAAGAGCAACACCGTTAGCGAAACCTTCAAAAATTACATTGTTGAAAGTGCCATTACCTCTAATGCTTAAAAGAGAAAGCTCTGTTCCAACTGAAATGTTAGCAAGTACGTTACATACAGCTGGTTGTTGTGGTCTAACTACTTCTCTCTCTTTCTCTTTCTCATGATGTCTGCACTCTCTTTCATGATGATGACAGTCTCTAAAGTTATCACAGCATCCAAATGATCCAAACATAATCCTCATCACCCCCTTCACACTTATAATCTATGTAAGTTCGGTAGTGAGTGACTGGACAGAGAGTGGAATTTTTTCTAGGGGAATTTCTCATTTTAAAAGACTAGCTGGGTGTTTATTATGGAATGATGTTTAAAATAGGATAGATATCACAAAAAAGTGCAAAGACCACCGAAATGAATGAAATAGGTAGCCTTTACACTTTTTTGCTTTTATATAAAACGATGATATATACAGGAAGAGCTAACAGTAGCGGTACAATGGATCGTGCAGTATGTTTTTCTGATTCTAAGTGGAATGCTTCTTCTTTTGGAAATTGTAAAACTGAAATATTTGCAGCATCGCCAATAAAATATAGAAGCAGTACAGTTACTATGTAACATAAAAGTGCAATAAAGCTTCCGTATGAACTCAATGAAAATCCCTCTCTTGTTATCTATTTGTTATCATTGTATCATAATTGTAACAAAAACACACGGTTATATTTCGATACTTTAACAAAATTCGACACGAAACGTCATTTATGTGTATGCGAATAGCATGAAATTTACTGTTTTTTATGTGCGGATGTCGAATCATACATTTTAGTATTACGGATGTGTGACAGAATAAAAAAGAAACGAAGGTAATGAAATTACCTTCGTTTCTTTTTATTCGTATGAAAGGACAGTAAAACCCTTTCATTGATTCAAGTTTCACTTTATTATTTTGCCCATTCACTCACTTGTTCTACGCTCATTCGTGGTGCAGGGTGGCCTTTTAAAGTTGATTCACCAATTGTAATAAGCATAATTGGTACGTAGCGAGATGAAACATTGAATTCTTCTGTAAGTGCTTGTGGGTTGAAACCACCAATCGCACAAGTATCCCAGCCAGTTGCTTTAGCTGCAAGCATAAGTTGCATTGCTGCTAAAGATGCATTTGAAAAGGCTGCATCTCTTGGGAATTGCTCACGGGCATATGCAGACTCAATATTTTTAGCTAAGCGCTCTTTTGCTTCTTCTTTCATAAATCCTTGTTCTACAATTGGACCATAAACTTGTTCAACATTTTTATAAGCTTCTAAATCACCTAAAATAGCGACTACAGCAGAAGCATCAAGAATTTGTTGTTGGTTATAAGCAATTGGATGTAATCGTTTCTGTACATCTTCACCTTGGAATACGAGGAATTTCCAGTGCTGTAAGTTCCAAGCAGAAGGTGCTTGAGCAGCTCCCTTTAAAATCTCGTGTAACTCTGTAGATGAAATTTCTTTCTCTGGGTTGAATGCACGTGTAGATGTGCGTTCATATAAAACATTAAAAAAGTTTTCGTTTGTCATTATATATCCTCCAAATTACATATCAAATTATGAAAAAAATACATATAAAATATTCTACTTACATTTTGTAAGTTATCGAATTTAAGAATATAATATCTTTATTTTAATTGTCAAGTTTTAAAGCGGAAGCTAGGGCATTCATACAAACGATACAATTCCTATAATCATACACTAAAAAAGGAATTTATAGAGTGAAAAACGAAGAGAACATTCTCAATTAGCTTGTTAACATGTATCCCTCACTCATTAAAGTTTTTAGAGAACAGTTTTTTATAAAATGTTTGTGAGGAATTCTGTAGAACAAGATATATGAAGTGAGTGAAGACTAGTGATGAACATACTACATTTTTTATTAGAGAATACGGTTTTCCAAAATGTATTACAAGATCTTCAGTTAAATGTCCTTTATATAGAAAATGGATGCACACATCAACAAACGATAGAAAATATTCATCCAAAATGTATGTTTATAGCAAATAGTTTTGAAGAAGGAGAAGTATTATTTCAGAGGACTAAACCACATATTGTAATTATGTATGTAACAGATTTTTCTCAAATAAAATATATAAAGAATATGTATAATCCACAGAGTACATTTATTGTCATTTGGGATCAACAAATAACAAGCGAGTTTGCAGAGGTGCTTACGTTAGGAATACGTAATATTGTGATAGCCCCTGTGACTCCACAAATGGTGTTAGAGGAAGTAAATAAAAGTTTATATCAGCTTTCTTTAGTGCGGCAAGTAAGTTTGCAACAAGAACTACTTCAAACGATGTTTGATTTTCGAAATGATCTATTATTTATAGTAGAAGACGATGAGATTGTTGATTGTAATACAAATTTTTTAGAGTTTTTCGGATATGAAAATTTGTTTGCGTATCGTGAGCAACATTTAGTATTTGCTGAACATCTTATTAGAGAAAATGGATACTATTCAACAACTCATGATATAACATGGTTAGATGATACATTATCATATGATAGAAGAATTAAGATGTCCAACTATGAAGGGGAAGTGTCAACTTTTTTATTGCGTGCGACACCATTGCCAGAAGATTTATCAAGATTTATTGTGAAGTGTACAGAGATTACCGAATTAGATGAAATCTATCAAGAACAAGAAAGACTTGCTATGATAGATTCGTTAACAGAGATTTATAATCGTTTGAAATTCCAACAAATACTCGAGGCAGAATGGGATAATGCGATGCGTAATAATGAAAACATAGCACTTATTTTATTTGATATAGATAATTTTAAAGCAGTAAATGACACATATGGCCATGATTTTGGTGACTTAGCATTAATTGAGCTTGCAGAGCTCATGAAATCTAAAGTGGAGCAGCAACATGTATTTGCTAGGTGGGGAGGAGAAGAGTTTATTATTTTAGTAACAAATACGGTAGAAAAAGAAGCATTTCAAGTTGCGGAATCATTACGATTTTTCATTGAAACAAAGCAATTCTCAGGAATTTCGAAATTAACAGCGAGCTTTGGAGTTGCATTATATGAAAAAGGGATTACAAGAGAAGAATTAATGCAACGAGCGGATATTGCATTATATGAAGCGAAAAAAAATGGGAAAAATCAAGTGTGTGTATATAGAAAAGAAAAAAAGTGATTTTTCGCAACAAATTGTTGCGATTTTTTTTTATTACTTGATAATAGAGTGTAGGGGGGATTTTGAACGAAGGAATTATGGAGGAACAATATGATGAAAAAAATAATGATGATAGTTTTAATATGTGCTGTAGTTTGTGGAGGAGTATACTATTTTCTCTATAATCCTAATATAAAGGAAAGTAAAGAATTAACAACTAAGGTGAATCCTGCTGTTGAATCAGAAGTACAAGAGAATATAGAAGAAGAAAAAAAAGAAAAGCAAATTGATTATGCTAGCATATCTCAAAAATTAGATCAATATTTAGTCGGAAAGCAATTCAATGGAACAGTTTTGGTAACAGATAAAGAGCATGTTATATTGAATAAAGGATATGGGTATGCTGATGTTCAAAATAAAATAGAAAATACGCCTCACACAAAATATCGTATCGGTTCTATTACGAAAACAGTTGTGGCTACATCTATTTTACAACTGCAGGATCAAGGGAAGCTAAATATTCAAGATAATGTAAATAAATATATTCCTTCATTTCCGGAGAATAAAAATATTACGTTATATCATTTATTAACGCATACCTCTGGTTTACCTGAACACGCAAAAGGCAATGTTAATGCTGCCTCCCGTTTACAGTTAATGAATTGGATTGGACGTCAAAATTTAGAATTTCCTGCAGGAACAGGTTGGAGATATACAGATTATAATTATATGGTGCTTGCCTATATAATAGAACATATATCGAAAAAACCTTTAGGAGATTACATAAAAGAAAATATATTTATAAAAGCAGATATGCATGAATCTGGTATGGGAAATATGGTACCTGGAGATAAAAATTTCACAAAGGGTTATGTGAAAAAAAATCAAGAGCTTGTACCAGCGCAGAAGGTAGGCATGGATTGGCTATATGGTTGTGGTGAGATGTATACGACAGTTGGAGATATGAAGAAATTAGACGAAGCAATTATAAATGGGAAACTTCTTTCTGAACAAAGTATACAAGCGATGTTTTCACCTTCAACAGAACGAAAATATGCATTTAGTTTTTACATATATCCGGATTATTTTCATAACCATGGTGTACTATCTGGGTGGAATACTTTCAATAATTTTAATAAAGAAAAAGGGACTTTTGTTATTTTATTTTCAAACGTGAAAAATAGTATGGATGATGACTTTAATAAAGATTTCCGAAAGATGGTAAGTGATTTATTAGAACAAAGGGGATGAGAAAATGAAACATAAAAATGTATCAATTGGTTTCATTGGTATTGGTGTAATGGGAAAAAGTATGGTGCGTCATTTAATGCAAGACGGTCATACAGTATATGTATATAATAGAACAAAATCGAAAACAGACTCTTTAGTGCAAGATGGTGCAAATTGGTGTGATACACCGAAAGAGTTAGTAAAGCAAGTTGATGTTGTAATGACTATGGTTGGGTATCCACATGATGTAGAAGAAGTGTACTTTGGGATAGATGGAATTTTGGAGAATGCAAATGAAGGCACAATCGCAATTGATTTCACGACATCTACACCAACATTGGCAAAACGTATTAATGAAACTGGTAAAAGTAAGAATGTATACACGTTAGATGCACCTGTATCTGGAGGAGACGTTGGTGCGAAAGAAGCAAGACTCGCAATTATGGTCGGTGGAGAGAAAGAAATATATGATAGATGTTTACCGTTATTTGAAAAACTAGGAACAAATATTCAGTTGCAAGGGCCTGCTGGAAGTGGACAACATACAAAAATGTGCAATCAAATTGCGATTGCTTCCAATATGATTGGAGTATGTGAAGCTGTTGCTTATGCGAAAAAGGCTGGATTAGATCCTGATAAAGTATTGGAGAGTATTTCAACGGGAGCAGCAGGTAGCTGGTCATTAAGTAATTTAGCTCCTCGAATGCTAAAGGGAGATTTTGAACCAGGTTTTTATGTAAAGCATTTTATGAAAGATATGAAGATCGCGTTAGATGAGGCTGAAAGATTACAATTACCAGTACCAGGTTTAAGTTTGGCGAAGGAATTGTATGAAGAGCTAATAAAAGATGGGGAAGAAAATAGCGGAACACAAGTGTTATACAAAAAATACGTAAGGGGGTAAATGAGATGGATCTTCAAAAATTTGATGAGATGATTGATACTGTACAAAGAGCAACATGTATACAAATTAATGAAAAACAAAAAGAAGCTTTTAAACAAAAATATGATTTTGAACCGAATTTCGAATATGGAAGAGATGAGAAAGGGCATTGCGTTATTCGAACTTCAAAAAAGATGCTAGAAGAAATGGAATTTTATTTGGCATTGAAATATGATCGAGATGGAGTTGACCTTTACATGGAAGCGGAGATTGATGGTATATATCATGTATCTGTTAGCTATAGTGAAGACGCTTTGCATCTACAAGAATTGTTTCAATTTCTAGAAGAAAATAAATAAAAGTCCTCATTTGAGGACTTTTATTTTTAATTTTGTAATTATAAGCTAGAAGCCCGGCGGCATCGTTCGATTGGGAATGGAATCACTTGCGCGATGTGATTAGGACCAAATTGTTTTGTACGAGCATGGCGTACTATATAAAATGCACAGAGAATTGAAACAGGAATAGCACCGAATAAACCAAAAAGTAAAGCGCTTACACAAGATGCGACAAAACCTAAAACACCAACTTCTAACTCTTCCATAATGGCTCCTAAAATAACAGGAAGTGCTCCACACATAACTCCTAGTATAAGTGCGATAAGTAAACTCATGATTATCCCCCTCTGTTTGCGATTTTCTTTTCCTTCTTAGTTAATTGTAGTATATCATATACAAAACAGAATTTTCAGAAAAAATTCAAAAAAAGTTCAATAAATGTTCAAAAAGTATTAATAAATATACTTGAAAAATTGAAGGGAGAGATTGTACTGAACGGAAGGAAGAATACGGTTAGAACAATAAAAAATCAGGCTTATTTCATTTTTTGAAATAAGCCTGCTCCATAGGAGGATGTATATATGTAGAGTGAATAAAAGGTTGGAAAAGGGGGTCCAAGGCCTTTTATTCAACTAACTACCTTAATAGATTGGAACCCAGCCTTCAGTTGTAACAAAAATACGAATAGCTACAACTTGACGATCATCTTGCAAAGTAAAATAATGTCTTGCATTTTCAGGAACAGATATGAGATCGCCTGGCTCAAGTTCAACGTCAAAGAATGTCCCATCTTTTCCTTCAATGGCAAAGATGCCATGACCACTAACAATAAAGCGAACTTCATCATCAGTATGATGGTGTTCTTTTTGGAAATTAATTAATAGTTCGTCAAGGTTAGGTGTGCTATTTGAAAGTGAAATTACATCATGTGCTTTATAACCTCGGCGTGATGAAACATCCGCAATTTCTTTTGAAAACACAGCTAATATTTCAGCCTTGTTTTCATCTGTTAAAGAATAATTTTCATTTAAATGAGGAGGAAGTTTAGAAATATTCCATTTCTCATATAAAACACCTTCCTCTTGTAGAAATTTACATACTTCCACTTCATTTTCAATGCGAGTATTTACTTCATGAATACGAATTTGCGCCATTAGAAACGCCTCCTTGAATTGATAATAGTTTTATATGAAATTGGAATAAAAACTCATAAGCTTCTAATCTTTTCTTTGCATCAAAGCTATCTCGGCCCCATACGGTAATACCATGGTTCCGGATCAATACTGCTCCCGAATCTCCTTGTATATGTTTTCGGAAGTTTTCTCCAAGCGTTGGGATATGGGCATGGTTTTCGATAATAGGAATGTTTATTGTTGCACCTTCTTCCCAAATATCGAGAGCTTTAATAATTTCTTGATTTTGAAGTGTGACTGCATCGCTATATAAATTTGTGATGACATTATTATCGGTTGTATGAACATGAAGGACGCACCCGGCATTCGTATTGTTATAAATATGTGTGTGCAAAATTGTTTCTGCTGAAGGACGTAATTCAGTCTCTAATACGGGTACCCCTAGATGATCTACTAATAGAAAATCATCTGGAGTCGTTTTTGTTTTATCTTTACCACTTGCTGTAATGAGAAAAGTGAGTGGTTCATGACTAACCTTTATAGAAATATTACCACTCGTTGCTGGAAACCAATTTCGTATCGTTAATTCTTTTTTTATCTCGCTTAAGTCATACCATTGACGAAAAAGTTGTTTCATAATTTCACCTCCAACAAATGTTTTAATTCAGCTTGAACATCGTGAAACGATTCAAATGGTGTATAAGAAATATGATTTTCTTCACACTTTGTAATAAGGAAATCACGAGCGAACACTTTATCCGCTTGTTTCGCAGCTTGTAAATCAGTAATTGAATCTCCAATTACAATATGGAAGTCATTCGTATTACTTAATTTACGGATGAGTGATGATTTACATAATCCGCAATGATTTTGACAATGATGATCACAAGGGTGAGGCCAATTCACTGTAATGTATTTATTTGAAAAATCTGTTTTATTACAGTAGATTTGCTCTTTTGGAATGAGTCCTTGTAAGAGTGGATAGACGAAGAAATCCATTCCACCTGATATAACATAAAAGGAAATATTATTTTCATTTACAAATTGTATAAATTCATGAAAACCATTACGGATTTCAGCAGTCTCTATTAAAAATTGAATAATCTCATCGTGCAGATTAGTAGGTATGAATTGAAATAATTGAGAAACACCTTCTTGAATAGATAGCTCTTGTGATAAAATTCTATTCTTTACTTCTTCAGCTTCTGGTGGTGCAAATTTTTCCATAATGGACATAATGTTATCATTATTTGTAATCGTGCCATCGAAATCACAAAATACTTGAATACTCATAATTTCACCTCATGAGAGGGATTTCCCCATATTTGTAGTGCGCTATGCAAATTTATGTCATCTACTTCATGGAGTGGTTTATTTTGCAAAGTAGCATCAATTGCAGCACGGAAAGCTTTACCGCCGCCCTGCGCCCCATTTGGATGTCCATGTATTCCGCCACCAGCATTAATAACAACATCTTTACCGAAATCTCGTACAATAAAGGGAACGAAACCAGGGTGAATACCAGCAGACGGAACAGAAAAGCTCTTCTTGAAAAATGCATCGTCTTCAGTTAAATATTTTGAGATAGCAAGAGCTTCCTCTTTTTCTAGCGCAACACTTCCGTATGGAGATGGGAATAATGAAAAGTCAGCCCCAGCATAACGGAGTAGCTTTCCGAGTAATAATGGAGATGAAACTCCATATAACTTAGATGCAGAATAAGCACCACTTACAGCAGGGTGTGCCATAATAGGAACAGGGATTTCATCATCTTCTGCAAGTGATTGTAGTACATCTAGTCCGTAAGAGAATACGTTAAATAATAGAATATCAGCTCCAGCTTGCACTGCACGTTTCGCATTTTCTTTTAAATCAAAAGTTCGTCCTGTTAAATTTACGGCATATAACGTTTTATGTCCGTATGTTTCATATACGGATTGTAAAACTTCTTTTCCAGATACGATGCGTTTCGTAAGTGGTGTTAATGCATTTTCGAATAATATTTCATCATCTTTTACGATATCTACACCACCAATTGCTTGATCGCGTAATTGCGTTTTTAAATACCCGATATTTCGTCCAATCATTCCTTTAAAAATACTCATTAAAAGGGGACGATCATGTACTTGTAAAAGATTTCGAATACCATCTATCCCGAATTTTGGACCAGGAAACTGTTTTTTTAATTCGTCTGAAAAAGTTAAGTCAATTAATTTTACTTCGCCATCAAGTGATAGCTTTCCGAATGTAGTCGTTAAAATTGCTGGTAAATCTGGACTGAAATTTAATAACGGATATTCGATTTTAATAATTCCGCGTTTCACTTTTTTACGTAAATACGAATTGGTATGTTCATGTTCAGCTAATTCCTCAACATGAATGACGTTGCCTTTATGCTGCTTTAATTGTTCTTGCAATAAATGCGGCAAATGAGTCCAAGAGCCAATTGTTAAACCGAGTGCAATTTGCTCAGCTTTTTTTTCTAAGTTATGTGAATCATCATGGATTAAATATGTCGCTATAATTCCGCTCATTGTTATAACCTCCTAGTTAAATAAAAAAACCTCTCAGCTAAGGAGAGGTTTTTTTACAACCAGCTCCTTATCTGTCAGCGTAATGCTGCGAGAATTAGCACCGTGTCTACAATTGTAGATCGGTTGCCGGGTTTCGTCGGGCTCGTCCCTCCACCTGCTCTTGATAAGAAGTATTTAGAAATGTTTAAATTTTTAAGATAACTGAATTTTGTCAGATATTTTTCATGTTGTCAATTACTTTTTGAAAAAATTTAATTTATCAATTCGATTAATGGCTTCTCTTAATCTATCTTCTGTATGTAAGAGACCAACACGGACATACCCTTCGCCATGCTCACCAAATCCAACACCAGGAGCAACTGCGACATGTGCTTTTTCTAGTAAAATATTAGAAAATTGCTCAGAAGTATATCCTTTTGGAACAGGAAGCCATGCAAAGAATGATCCTGTTGGAATGTTTACATTCCAACCAATTGAGTGACAAGCTGAAATAAGAGCGTTTCGTCGAGATTCGTAACTATTTACAAGGTCTATTACGCAAGACTGTGAACTTAATAGTGCTTCGCGGGCGGCATCTTGAACTGCACCGAAGATGCTAACATACATATGATCTTGTAATAGGTTAATTGTTTCAATCACACTTTCATTCCCTACAGCAAAAGCGATGCGCCAGCCAGCCATATTAAAAGTTTTCGATAATGTGTAAATTTCGATTCCTGTATCTTTGGCACCGTCTGCTTGTAAGAAACTAACTGGCTTTTGACCGTCGAATCCTATAGCACCATAAGCAAAATCATGAACAACTAATATATTGTGTTTATTGGCAAAATGAATCGTTTCATCAAAAAAATCTTTTGATGCAGTAGCACCTGTAGGATTATTTGGATAGTTTAAAAACATTAATTTTGCACGCTCGGCAATAGAAACATCAATTTTCGCATAATCTGGTAAAAAGTTATTTTCTGCAATAAGTGGCATTGTTTCAAATTTTGCTTTTGCTAAAGCGACACCTGATAAATAATCTGGATAACCTGGATCGGGAACGAGAATCGTATCACCAGGGTTTGTAAAGCAAACTGGTAATTCTACTAATCCAGCCTTTCCACCAAACAGAATAGCAACTTCAGTTTTCGAATTTAATTCTACGCCGTATTCACGTTGATAGAATGTTGCTACAGCTTCTTTTAAGCTTTCGTGTCCGCGAAATGGCGGATATTTATGATGAATGGTCTTTTCAGCAGCATCTTGCAAAGCTTTTACGATATGCTGCGGTGTTGGTTGATCTGGATTACCTTGACCTAGATTAATAACATCGTGACCAGCTGCAACGACTTTGTTAACTTTTGCAACAAGTGAAGCGAAAAATTGTGTTGGCAATGATGTTACTATCTCAGAAGGTTGAAATGATTTCATACTTTCCACCTCTTTTGAAAGTTGTTACAATTCTAGTGACAAATGATATAATCTTTCCAGTATTTTGTAAAGAAAAAAATGAGAATGGGGCTGAAAAAATGAAAGTCGCATGTATTCAGATGGATATTGTCTTTGGAGATGTAGAAAAAAATATTGAGAATGCTAAAAATAAAATAAGCGAAGCGATGAAGGAAAGACCAGATGTTATCGTCTTACCAGAACTATGGACAACAGGTTATGATTTAACGAGACTCTCTGAAATTGCAGATAGGGATGGATTGGAAACGAAAGAAAAGTTGATAGAATGGTCGAAACAATATGGTGTACATATTGTTGGTGGTTCTATAGCAAAGCAAACGGAGCAAGGTGTTACAAATACAATGTATGTTGTAACGAATAAAGGAGAACTAGTCAATGAATATAGTAAAGTGCATTTATTTCAGCTTATGGATGAACATAAATATTTAATCGCTGGAAATCGTACTGGTGAATTTAAGTTAGATGATGTAGAGTGCGCTGGCACAATTTGCTATGATATTCGTTTTCCGGAGTGGATGCGCGTTCATACTGCTAAAGGTGCAAAAGTTTTATTTGTTGTAGCTGAATGGCCATTAGTTCGTTTAGCACATTGGCGTTTGCTATTACAAGCAAGAGCAGTTGAAAACCAGTGTTATGTTGTAGCATGTAATAGGGCAGGGCAGGATCCAAATAATGAGTTTGCCGGCCATTCTTTAATTGTCGATCCTTGGGGCGAAGTTGTTGTAGAAGCAAATGAAGAAGAATCAATTCTATTTGGAGAGCTTACATTTGAGAAAATTAAAGAAGTCCGCAAAGGAATTCCAGTTTTTGCGGATCGACGTCCAGAATTATACAAATAAAATGTTGACAAGTGATTTTTATTCTTGGTATAGTCTTCAACATAAAGTTAAAAATTCTAAAAAATTATACAACTCTTATCAAGAGCAGGTGGAGGGATTTGGCCCGATGAAGCCCAGCAACCGACCGTAATACCATTGTGAAATGGGGCGTTTATTTACGCCAAAAGGCACGGTGCTAATTCCAGCAGAAAGTAAAACTTTCTGGCAGATAAGAGGGGAGAAGATAAACTTCAAACCTCTTTCTTAGTGGAAAGAGGTTTTTCTACGTCAGAAAAACCTCTGAATATAAAAAAGGGGGAGAAGACGATGGGATATTATGCATTAACTGAAACAACAGCTATACAATATGCGAAAGAACACGGTTATTTTGAAAAGAAAGCAAATGTAGTTTGTCATGAAATTGGAGATGGAAATTTAAATTACGTGTTCAAATTAGATGATGGAGAGAAGTCTATTATAATAAAACAGGCACTGCCATATGCGAAAGTAGTTGGTGAAAGCTGGCCGTTATCTATAAAAAGAGCGACAATTGAAAGCAAGGCACTGAAAATTTTTGCGAAGTATGTACCGGATTATGTTCCGGTAGTGCACAGTCATGATGAAGAGTTAGCAGTAACAGTAATAGAAGACTTATCAAGACTAATAATTACAAGAAAGGGATTAATAGATGGAGAAGAATATCCACTTTTATCCCAACATATCGGTCGTTTTCTAGCAAATGTTTTATTTTATACTTCAGATTTTGGTTTACAGTCAGAAGAGAAAAGGGTACTAGAAGGTACGTTTGTAAACCCAGATCTCTGCAAAATTACAGAAGATTTAGTGTTTACAGATCCGTTTGACCATTACGATACGAATGATTATGAGCCGGAGTTACAATTGGCTGTTGATGAACTTTGGAGTGATAAAACTCTAAAATTAAAAGTGGCTCAATGTAAATATAAGTTTTTAACGAAAAAAGAAGCGCTTATTCATGGTGATTTACATACAGGTAGTATTTTTTCATCACCTTCTGAAACGAAAGTGATTGATCCAGAATTTGCAACGTACGGTCCAATTGGGTTTGACATCGGTCAATTTATTGCAAATCTATTATTAAATGCTTTATCTAGAGAAGAAGAACAGAGAAGTATATTATTTTTCCATATAGAGAAGACATGGAGTTATTTTGTAGAAACTTTTACGAAGTTATGGATTGGAGAAGGTGTAGAGGCATATACGAAAGAGAAACAATGGTTGCCAATTATTTTGCAAAATATTTTTACGGATGCCGTTGGATTTGCTGGGTGTGAGCTTATCCGTAGAACAATTGGCCTAGCACATGTAGCTGATTTAGAAGAAATAACAAATAAAGAAACGAGAATTCAAACTAAGAAACAAGCGTTATCCTTAGGTAAAGAACTAATAAAATATGAATCTAAAAACGCTGATATTCAACTGTTCCGAGTATTATTCCAACAGACAGTTTCTGGAGGGGTAAAAGCATGAGTACAATTGTTACGATTCCGAGGTCTGTCAGTTGGAAAGGGGATGCTATTGCAGTATTAAATCAAACAAAGTTGCCGCATAGCACAGAATACAAAACATTAACGACGATTGAAGAGGTATGGAAAAGTATTGTCATGCTAGAAGTACGAGGAGCACCGGCAATTGGAATTGTAGCTGCATTTGGCTTGGCGCTTGCAGCAAAAAAATATACTACTTTACATATTGAAGAATTTCAAAAGAAGTTTAATAGAGATTGTAATTATTTAGGAACGTCACGCCCGACAGCAGTCAATTTATTTTGGGCAATCGATCGTATGAGAGAATCCATTCAAGAAATTACTTCAATAAAAGAAGCGCAAAAAATATTAGAAGAAGAAGCGCTTCGTATTCAGCAAGAAGATGAAGCGGTATGCCGAAGTATTGGAGAACATGCATTATCATGCTTTAAAGACGGTGATAACATTTTAACAATTTGTAACGCTGGCAGTATTGCAACTGCTAAATATGGTACTGCACTAGCACCGTTTTATATTGGGAAAGAAAAAGGTGTACATTTACATGCATATGCATGTGAAACGAGACCAGTTTTACAAGGCGGACGCTTAACGACCTGGGAATTAAAACAGGCACATATTGATGTAACACTTATTACAGATAATACAGCAGCTCATGCTATTCAAACGAAAGAAATCAACGCAATTATTGTAGGAGCGGACCGGATTGTCGCAAATGGAGATACAGCAAATAAAATCGGAACAATGAATTTAGCTATATTAGCAAAGTACTTCGGTATCTCATTCTACGTTGCAGCTCCGTTATCGACATTTGATATTACGAAACAAACAGGAGCTGAAATTGTTATTGAAGAAAGAGATGAAACAGAAGTTACGAAAATTTTTGGGAAACAAGTAACGCCAGTTGGAACTACTGTTTATAATCCTGCATTTGACGTAACACCGAATGAATTAATTACAGGTATTATTACTGAGGAAGGTATTATACGTGGAGATTATAAGCGAGAAATTGCATCATTGTTTGAAAAAACAAGCTAATACATAATAGCTTGTTTTTTTATGCCTAAATATGTTCTTTTCTCTTATTTATATAATGAAAGGAGGGAAAAAGAATGGAAGAGTGGATCAAGATGATAGGTAATGTAGGGTTTCCGATTGTTGTAACATTATATTTACTCCATCGAATTGAAAGCAAATTAGATGGGGTAATTGTTGCAATCGAGAAACTCCCTAAACAATTACTAAAGTAGGAAGATCCCCGGGATAAAAAATAAAGTTTGCTCTTCGTGAGCAAACTTTATTTTTTATTGAGCAGTATAACCACCATCGATAACGACAGCTTGCCCGGTTATACCTTTCGCTTTTTCGCTCGCTAAAAACATTGCATAATCAGCGATTTCTTGTACTTGTAATAAGCGTTTTTGCGGTACAAGTGGATAAATGACTTCCTCCAAAACATTTTCAAGTGGTACATTTCGTGTAGTAGCTAAGTCTTGTAGTTGATTACGTACAAGAGGGGTATCGACATAACCAGGACAAAGTGCATTTACAGTAATACCATGCGTAGCGCCTTCTAAAGCAGCAACTTTTGTTAATCCAATTACGCCATGTTTCGCGCTATTGTAGGCGGATTTCCCTGCAAATCCAACGAGGCCATTAATGGAAGCGACATTAATAATTCGGCCATATTTTTGCTTTTTCATAATGGGGAAGGCATGCTTAATTGCGATAAAAGGAGCGATTTGCATAATTTTAATTAGTAGCTCAAACTTTTTGGTTGGAAAATCTTCAATTGGTGAAACGTGTTGCATGCCTGCGTTATTAAGTAATATGTCTAATGAACCGAAATGATTAACAGTTTGGGAAATGGATGCTTCTATTTCTTCTTCGGATGTAACATCACATTTTAAGCCGATAGCTTGAAAGCCCTCTTTTTGTAGTTGTTCAGCAGCTTCTTTTGCACGTTCTTCAAGACGATCGGTAATAACAACTTTTGCACCTTCTTTTGCAAAAGCGTTTCCCATTTCATAACCAATACCACTTGCAGCACCTGTTAAAAAGACAACTCGATTTGTAACCATGATGAAAAACATCCTTTCGTAATAAAGTTCTCCTATTGCTCTATTTAGAGAGTGGATAATAAAAATCCTGCAAAGATTTGGAAAAATATTGTTAACTATCTTGTTTTGCAAAATAGTCTCTGCTATACTAT